>DATIOS010000210.1:0-7239 GCA_035472915.1 Thermoanaerobaculia bacterium | reverse complement strand
GCCGCACCACCAAGCCTGATGCCCATTCACCCTGCTTTCGCCAAAGTCGACAAATCTATCAACGAACTCTGCCAGCAGGCCAAACTTGCCGCATGAAACTTGACCCAACTACGCCAGGTTTGTGGGACCAAGGACTCTAGATAGTTTTCGACGCAATTTACCAGTAGGAAAGAATCGGAGCGGCCCCGAAGCCTTGCGACCCGCCGCAGACAGGCCATCTTCAGCTCGGCGCGGCTCAGAGGTCCGGGGTCCATCACGGCCGCGAAGGCCCAGGCCAGGGGTTCGGGGCGGGCCAGGTAGTCCGCGGCCCGGCAGCCGGTGAGGCCGAAGGAGACGTACCGAAATCCCGGGAAATCTGGCCCGAGGCCGCTCTGCCGGGCCTTCAGGCAGACGCCAGGCCGACCTCGCTTCAGATAAAGTACAATCGTCAGTACCTGAATCTCGTAACGGGCCTGGATCTGGTTACGGTAAAGCCAGAGCCGCTCCTCCATTCCGGGCTTCGCCCGCGCCTCGATCTCAACGTGGATCAAGAGGGGCCGTCCATTGACAGTGCGCACCCGGACGAGCAGGTCGAGCTCCCGCCTTCGGCCGTGCGGACCTCCGGCGAAGAGCTCCTTGTCGAGAAACTCGGGGGACGATAGGTCCAGCCGGTCCACTATCTCGGGGACGACGAGGCACAAAAAGTCGTCGAGATAAGCGTGCAGCAGTTGCTTGAAGATCTTGTCGTGTTGGTTGGCCATTTGGCGATCCCGGGACCGAGATCGCCGTCCAATCGGCGCTCTCCCTCCATCTATAAAGACGGAAAAAAGAGGACCAATCTTGCAAGTCCCCGCCGGGCTTGGGTTTGCGAGGGGGGTTTTGGGATATTCAAGAGGTGACTGAAACGACTCCACCACAAGGCGGCCCGGGTCACCGCCTCGATCCGTGCCTGCCGACCGAATCGGAAACAGCACCCTTCCGGTATATTCTTGCCCCCGCTACCTTGATCCACTGGGAGGTCCCGCATGTCTTTCGTCGCCGAGCTCGAACCCCACGCCCTCTGGAAGCACTTCGACGATCTGCTGACCATCCCGCGCCCTTCCAAGCACGAGGAAAAGGCTCGCGGATATGTGATCTCCGTCGCTGAGCGGAAAGGCCTCCGCCACCGGGAGGACGCGATCGGCAACGTGGTGGTCCTGAAGCCGGCTTCACTGGGCAAGGAGGGCGCCTCTGCCGTCGTGCTTCAGGCTCATCTCGACATGGTGACGGAAAAGAACGCCGGGACGGCCCACGATTTCTTCAAGGACCCGATCATCCCCCGCCGCGATGGCGACTGGGTGAAGGCCACGGGGACTACTCTGGGGGCCGACAACGGCATCGGCGCCGCCACTCTTCTCGCCATCTTAGACGCGGACGATCTGATTCACGGCCCCTTGGAGCTGCTTTTCACCGTCGACGAGGAAACCGGCCTCACCGGCGCCCTGGACCTCGACCCCACGGCCCTCGATCTGAAAGGCCGGCTGCTGCTGAACCTGGATTCGGAAGAGGAAGGAACGGTCACGGTAGGCTGCGCCGGAGGCTCGACCAGCCAGTTGTTCCTGCCGCTGGAGAATGCCCCGGCGCCTAACGGCACAACGTCCCTGGACGTCAAGCTCTCAGGTCTCAAGGGCGGCCACTCGGGCATGGAAATCCACCTGCAACGCGGCAACGCTTCGAAGCTTCTCGCCAGGGTCCTCTTTGCCGCCGCCCAGCAGACTCCCTTCCATCTCGCCTCCTTCGCTGGAGGCAACAAACACAACGCCCTCCCTCGCGAAGCGGCGGCCGAGGTCGTGGTGCCCACCGCGAGCCGCGACGCCTTCCAGGCCGCCGCCGAGCAGGAAATCGCCGCCATCGCCAGCGAGATTCGGACGGCGGACCCGGACGTGAAGCTCGAAATCACTGAGTCTTCGGCTTCCGGCCGTGTCTGGACCGTCGCCGCCAGCCGCCGGGCTCTCGACCTACTCAACGCCCTTCCCCACGGCGTCCTGTCGATGAGTTACGACATCCCCGGCCTGGTGGAGACGAGCACCAACCTGGCGACCGTCACCAGCACCGAGGACTCGCTTACCGTCCTGCTGAGCACCCGCAGCTCCGTGGCTTCCGCCATGCGCTCCATCAAGCGCCGCCTGCGCTCGATCGCCGAGTTGGCCGGCGCCGAGATCGCCGAGACCGAAGGCTACCCCGGCTGGAAGCCCGATCTCGGCTCGCCTCTCCTCGCCCGCTTCCAGCAGGTCCATCACCGCCTCACCGGCAAAGACGCCGAGGTCATCGCCGTCCACGCCGGCCTCGAATGCGGCATCCTGCGGGAGAAGTTCCCCGAGATGTTGGCCATCTCCTTCGGTCCCATCATCACGGGCGCCCACTCGCCGGACGAAGGCGTGAAGATCGATTCCGTGGGCCGCTTCTGGGAGCTACTGAAAGCGACGCTGGCGGATCTGGCGATTCTCTAAGGCATCCGGCGCTCGAACACTCCCGTCCGGTAACCGGCATCCCGCAGCCGCCGGATCTCGTCGTGGGGAACGTTGCGCACGTCCAGGATGTCCCGCCCCTTTCCCTTGGAGTGCGGGTCCGCGTTGACGAGGTAGGCGAGGCGGTAGCCGGCGCGGGCCAGTTTCTCCGGCTCCAGCACGGGGCCTGCCTGAAGGCCCCAGCGGCCGGCCAGCCAGTTGGAGATCAGGTCCGGCTGGCGCGCGAGGACGTAATCTAAATCCGACTTGGCGTGGCCGGCCCAGAAGTAGCCTTTCAGGTCCGCCTTGCCGTGGGCTATGTGGACGTCCGCCAGGCCCAGCATGTCGATGGTCTGTAGGCCGGAGAAGAAGGGCACCTTGCCGGCGCCGTCGATGGCGATCACCTCACCGCGGTGCGTCTCACCCAGGAAGTGGCCCAGCGTCACCCAGCGGTCGTACTTGGCCAGCGTGTAGCTGTAGCGAGGGTCGCGGACCAGAGGCGTGAGCTGAGCGACGGCCAGGAGAACCACCAGGATCGCCACCGTCCGCCGGCTTTTGGACTCCGCGGCCAGGGCGAGGAGAACCCAGGCCCCCATGGGGAACAGGGCGAGAAGAAAGCGGTCCGAGTAGAAGTCGCCGCCGACGTAGACAAAGTAGCCCAGCCAGCCGGCCGCGAAGACGACGGGAAACGACAAGGCGGGCAGCAGGTCGCGGCGCCTGAAGGAGAATCCTTTCAATCCCTGCACACCGGCGACCGCGAGCGCCGCGACGGAGACGAGCAGCCCGGTGGCGAGAAGCACGCTCAGGAGCTGCTGCCCTCCGGCCTCCAAGCGCAAAGGCAGGGCGCCGGTCACCTTGGCGTAGTAGGTGTTGGGCAGCGGCCAGCCGTAGTAGGAGAGCCGCCACAGAGTCGTACCGCCGAAGGTGGCCACGGCGGTTGCCGCGACGGCAAGGCCGGCTTTCCAACGCCCGCGCAGAACGAGAAAGCCGGCGGCCAGGAACGGTGTGATGAAGCCGTCCACCCGCGCCAGAACACAGAGAGCCGCGACCAGGAACAAGGCGCTCTCGCTCCCCCTCCTGTCCTCCACCACTCCCTCCGCCAGCACCCAAACGGCGATCTGGAGCAAGAGAACCAGAGGCGTTTCGAGACCCGAAGCCACCCATACCCAGATCGCCGGGCAGAGGGCGACCAGCATCGCCACGGCCGCCGCCGGCCTGGCCCCCAGCCGGCGCAGGGTGAATCGATAGAGGAGAACCAGAGCTGCCAGGGCGAAGACGACGTTCAAGCCGGCGGACACGGCGTAGAGGTTTTCCGGCGAGACGAGCGCCGCCGCCGGAGTGAGCAACAGCACGTAGAGGAGGTTCGAGAATCCCTCCACCCGTTCGCCGGGGTTGAACACCAGCCCCTGGCCCGACGCGAGGTGCTGGGCGTAGCGGTAGGAGATGTAGGCGTCGTCGCTCCCCCAGGCATGGCCCGAGAGATCGGGATGCGAATAGCCGGCCAGAATCTGGAGGAGGCAGCCGGCGAGGAGAAGAATGGCGGCAGCCGGGAGAGCGAAGGAGCGTGGTGGGCCGGTCACCCCTTCTCCGGTGCCGCGTACAGCAAATCCAAAAGCTGCTTCTCCACCGCCCGGAACTCAGGCGCCGACTTGAGCGCGACGTCGTGAATGGGAAACGCGGGAACGTCCACCTTGTGGAGAATGCGCGCCGGCCGCGAAGAGAGGACGTAGACCGTATCCGCCAGATAAACCGCCTCCGACACGTCGTGAGTGACGAAGAGGTTCGTGTTGTCCTCGGTGCGCGAGACGTCGAGGAGGAGACTCTGCATGCCCCAGCGGGTTTGCGGATCGAGGGCGCCGAAAGGCTCGTCCATGAGCAGGATCTTGGGCCGGTTCATGAGCGTGCGGGCGATGGCCACCCGCTGCTTCATGCCGCCCGAGAGATCCTTTGGATAGCGGTCTGCGAACTCCGACAGCCCCACCGACTTGAGGTACTTATCCGAGCGCTCGCGCCGTTCCGAGCCGGCGATTCCCTGCAGGCGCAGGCCGTACTCGAGGTTCTGCCGCACGGTGAGCCAGCCGAAGGAGGTGTAGGCCTGGAACACCATGCCGCGGTCGCGGCCGACGTCCTCGACCGGTTTGCCTTCAACCTGGATCTCACCCTGAGTGGGCACCAGCAGGCCGGCGATGGACTTGAGGATCGTCGACTTGCCGCAGCCCGAGGGACCCAGGAAGACGACGATCTCGCCCACTCCCGGCTTGTCGTGGATGTCGAACGAAATGTCGCGCACGGCCTCCGTCTCTTGCCCGGAGCGGTCGAGGTAGGTGATGGAGACGTGCGACACCCGCAGCTTCGGCGTTTCGGCGCTCGGCTCGTGGGTATAGGTTGCCGCGCGGCCCGTGGTCGGCAGGGTGACGGCGACCGTCCCTGGCTCGCCGCTGCCGTGCGGCACGTGAGGAGCGATTTCGCTCATGTCGCCTCCCTCCAGCGGAAAAGCAAGCTGCTAGCCAGGCGGATGATGAAGTCGGTGAGGAGGCCGATGCCGCCGATCACCAGCAGGCCGGCGAAGGCCCAGGAGGCTTTCTGATGCGTCCGTGCAAGCTCGATGATGTAACCAAGCCCGTGCCCCGGGTTGACCCACTCGGCGAGAATGACGTAGGTCCAGAGAATGGCGTTCATCACCCGGAAGGAGTCGAAGATCTCGGGCAGGGCCGCCGGCAGCAGGACCGTGCGGATCACCTGCCAGCGGCTGGCGCCCAGGGTGAGCGAGGTCTGCACCAGCTCCTCGGGAACCATCCGAATCGCCGTCACCACGACCGGCAGCAGGTAGACGAAGACGCCAAGGAAGAGAAAGGCGATCTTTTCCTTCTCGTAGATCCCGAACCAGAGGATCAGGATGCTGATGAAGCCCGAAATCGGCATGTAGCGCAGAGGCGCGACGATCGGCTCGAAGAAGCGGTTCACCGGCTCGAAGGCTCCCATCAGAATTCCCAGGGGTACCGCTACCGCCGAAGCGAGGAGAAAGGCCAGGCCGATCCGCCGGGTGGAGACCAGGATCGCTTCCCAGAGGTCGTACTGGAGGAAGAGCTGCAGGGTGCCGCGCACGGTCTCGGAAGGGGACGGCAGGAAGTCGGACGTCACGTAGCCGCCATAGGTCAGCAGGCACCAGATGGCGGCCACGAGGATCGGAGCGAGAAGCCCGATGAACGTCGCGGTCGAACGCGGCAGGGGCTCGCGCAGGGCGAAGAGGCTGGCTTTCTTGCGTGCCATGTCTATTGTGTCGCGAGAACGACTTTGATGTCGGTGCGCCGGTTGAGCTGGCGGCCGGCCTCGGTGGTGTTGTCCGCCACCGGATTCGCGGCACCGTGGCCGATGGTCTGGAAACGGGTGGCCTCGATGTTGGGGAAGTTCTTGAGAATGTAGTCCTTGACCGCCGCCGCCCGCTTCTCGGAGAGCGTCAGGTTGACCCGCTGCGTGCCGGTGGCGTCGGTGTTGCCTTCGACCCGCAGATAGGTGTTGCCAAAGGAGGTCATGGTCTCGCCCAGGGCGTCGAGGACGAGGAAGGAGCCGGCCATGATCTCGTCGGAGCCCGGCGTGAAGTGAATCTGGATCTGCTTGTTGATGATCGCCCGGTCCTTTTCCGAAGGCGCCTTGGCCGCGAGCTTCGGCTCCTCCACCTTCTGACCGGGATAGTCGGCGGCCAGGGTCTGGAGGAAGCGGGTGTCGGCCCAGTCCTTGGCTTCGACCGGCCGGGTCACCAGCCCCTTCTTGCGCCAGATGACGAAGGCGGTGTCGAACAGGGTTTCATAGTGCGCCTTGCCGCCACTGAGGCCGTAGAACTGCGCGTTGTCGGCGTAGGGGGTCAGCTTGAGACCCGACAGCATTCCCGAGACGGTGTCCGAGTCGAGCTTCAAGGCCTTGCCAACGATGGCGTAGGAGCCCTGGGGATCGTTCTTGATCACGTCGATCCCCTCCAACCAGCCGTGGACGAAGTCGCGCAGCGAATCGGGGGCGCGGTCGATGATGTCCTGACGCGCCACCAGGGTGTCGGCGATGATGTTGGTGGCCGCGGCGGTCGATACCAGAACGTGAGCCTCGGCGCCGCGCGCCGTCACGGCGGCCGAAAGGTCTGGCTCCCAGGTCACGGCGGCGTCGACCTGCTTGGCCTTGAAGGCGGCGGCGGCGGCCGGGGCATCCTGGGTGAAGATGATTCCCTGCTCGACGGCGGTGCGGTCGGAAGGAGAAAGCCCGGACTGGGCCAGCAGGTAGAGCAGCAGGAAGTGGGAGGGAGTGAACTGGGTGCAGGCGATCTTGTGCCCCTTCAGCTCCTCGATCGACTTGATCGAGGCCAGGGAGACGATGCCGTCGCCGCCGCGCGACCAGTCCTGCATGATGATCGACTTCGCCTTCTGGTTCTGCTCGGCGAGGATCGAGGCCTCGCGCGCCCAGTTGTCCACCGTGTCCCACATGACGTCGACGTTGCCGCTGCGCAGGGCCGCGAGCTTGGTCGCCGGGTCTTCGAAGAGCACGAACTTCACGTCCAGCCCGTACTTCTTCTTGTAGCTGGAGCCCGGGTTCGGGTCCATGCCGTTGTTGAAGACGACGCCCGGCGAGTGGCCGGCCCAGGTGTTGATGGCCACCACCAGCGGGCGATCGAGCTTGCCGCTACCGACCGAAGTGCTGGCCGAAGAGACGCCCTCCGAGCCCTTGCCGCGCTCGGGATCGGGCGGCGCGCCTTTCAGGGCGTCGAAGTCGCCCTTGTTCACGGCTTCGC
>DATIOS010000209.1:0-8607 GCA_035472915.1 Thermoanaerobaculia bacterium | reverse complement strand
CACATCATCCACGGCCGCCTCCACGAGGCTCGCGGTGCTCGCATCGGCGGTCTCGATGAGGATTCTCACCGTCTGTCCCGCGAAGGAGCTGATGTTGACGGACGAGGTGGCCCAGACGGCGTTGTCGTTGGCGGTGCTGCCGAGCTCCTGGAGGACGGTCGTGGTGGTCGTTCCCACCACCTTGACGCGGAAGAAGTCCGCCGTCGAGGAGTTGGTGCCGTGGGCGAAGTAATAGGAGAAGGAGAGCGTCAGCGTTCCCGATGCGGGGAGGACGATGGCCGGCGATTGGATGGAGGTGGTGCCGCCGTCGACGTCGAAGTCCCCCGCCGCGGTGCCCGCGAGGCGCCCGGTCACGAGATCGTTGGTTCCCGAGACGGTGGTGGCAAGCTGCTTCGCCCCGCCCGAATTGGTGGCCTGCGGAACGCCCCGCTCCCACTGGCCCGTGGTCGCCGTGTCGGTGCCCGCGGGATTGGTCGTCCAGCCCTTGCTGGTCTCGAAATCGTCGAAGAAGACGGTGACCGGCGGCGGTGGCGGCGTGCCGCCTTCGACGGCGTTGCCGGTCACCACCAAGGCGAAGGGCTGCGGACCGCTGGGAACATTGAAGGAACGCACGGTGACGGTGTAGACGCCAGCCGCGGGGGCCGCCAGCAGCACCTGCTCCAGGGTGTTCCTGCGGTCCGCCGTGCCGCCCGTGGCCGAGACGCCGCCGGAGAACACGTTGCCCCGCCAGACCGTGCCCGTGGGACCGGTGACGATCAGATCGAGGTCGTTGTTGAGGTTGACGCTCGCCGCCGGAGTGGATGGGAAGTCGGTCCACGCCAGGGTGGCCTTGAACGACTCGCCGGCCGTCACCGAGTAGGTGAAGGTGCGGTCCTCATTGGTGGAGCCGGTGGCGAACGGCGTTGCGGTGTCCTTCGCCGACAGCTTGCGGGTCTGGCCGGTGAAGAACAGGGCATTTTCGAGCAGCACCCGGCCCCAGCCCTGGCAGTTGGCGGGGATGGCGGTAGATGACGCCATGCTCACCGCCGAGTTGACCAGCGTGGCTTTCAGCAGCGCCGCCGAAGGCGTGAAGCCGTTCGCCGAATTCTTGGCGCCCGTCGGGTACCAACCGTCGGTGAAGTACTGGCGGATGAGGGCCGTCAGGCCGGTGGCGCCCGGCGAGGCCATGCTGGTGCCGGACATGGTGGCGGTGCCGCAATTGTTGGAGGTGATGCTGCGGTCTGCGCCTGCCGAGACGATGCTCGAACCCGGAACGGTGATGTCGGGCTTGATGCGGCCGTCCGCCGTCGGGCCGCAACTGCTGAACGAGGCCATGGAGTCGGCGCTGGTGCCGCGCAGCGTGGCGCCCACGGACACGCCGTTCTTGTTGGTCGAAGGGCTGCCCACCGAGCCGGCCCCTGGCCCGGCGTTGCCGGCGGCGTAGAAGATCAGGAAATCCTTGTGATCCCACATCACCTGATCGGCGTCCTGGCTGGCGGCGGTGTAATTATTCTGTACCGCGGCGTTCTCGTTGTCGCCCCAGGAGTTGGTGTGAAGCCGCGCGCCCTGGTTGTAAGCCTGGAGGAAGATGGGCTTGAGATCGACCACCGGGCAGCCGATGCCCGGCAGGTCGCCGCAGTTGTCGGTGAGGAAACCGGCGTCCTGAAAGACGAGCTTGGCGCCGGGCGCCATGCCGTCGGCCGTGTCGTGAGTCAGCAGATGGGCGAAGTTGTCTCCCGCCACGGTGCCTGCGACATGGCTGCCGTGGCCCTGCGTGTCCCATTCGTTCGTGGCGATGCCGCCGGCGCACTCGGAAGAGGAGAGGAAATCGACGGCGAGAACCTTGCGCTGAGCGGTATTGACGACGGTGCCACCGTTGCAGAGGTTGGTGGGCGGCAGGCCGAGGGCCGTGTCGCGGAAGAAGCACATGTCGGCGTCGAGGCCGGTGTCGATGATGCCGACCACTTGGCCCTCGCCGAAGATTCCCTGGCTGAAGATGGGCGTCGTCTGGCCGCCCGCAAGGCCGGACTGGCCCACCCAGACGGTGGTGTCGTTGCGCAAGGCTTTCCGCCCTTCGAGGTCGATCCAGAAGACGTCGCGTAGTGCCGCCAGCGGCTCGCGCAGTGCCGCGATCTCGGCCGGCGTCAGCAACAGGCGAACGCGGGAGAAGTGCGAATCGCGCCGCGAGCCGACGATCCCTTTCACTCCAAGGTCCTTCATCGTCCGCATCACCTCGGAGAGGTCGGCGTCGGGCAGCACGTGGATCATCACCGGGAGGACAGGCCGGGAGGACTTGACGGTCGCGTCGGAATCCTCGGCGCCCACGGCGGCGATCTCGGGAGATATCTTGTAGGCCGGGTGATAGGGGCCCAACCAGGACGCTCCGAGACTCGAAAGCAGAGACTTCGTCCGGGCGCCGGCCGGCATCTTTACCAGGTAGGAGTAATAGGGCAGGTAGGTGTAGACCTGCAGGCTCGCGGCGCGCAGGGCCTGGACTTGACGGGCCGTCACCGGCCCAGGGAATTTAACCAGGACGACCTCGTCCGCCGTGGCGTCGGCGGGCAGCGCACGCAGGACCTCGGGGAGGACGGGCTCGGGGCGGCTGGTGTCGAGGACCCGCGATTTGAGCGCGATCAGATGGGCCGCACGCGCCTCGGGGCTCGCGGACTCCTGGGCCGGCAAACGGGGGCAAAAAACAGCCAGACACAATAGAGAAACCAACCAGACCTTCTTCGATCCAGGCATCACGTCCTCCGGGGTTGGAACGGCGTTTTAAGAAAAGGGGAAGTCCCTGCAAACCAACGGTGCCTGCCCGCGCCTGGAGCGAGCCATGCTACCCTGCGATTCCGCCATGCGCTCCGTCCTTCGCTTTTCGCTCTCCGCTCTCGCCCTGCTGGCCTTCGTGGGCTGCGATCAGGCGACCAAGGCGCTCGCCCGCCAGGCGCTGGCTACCTCACCCCCCGTTTCGCTGTGGGGCGGCGCGGTGCGCTTTCAGCTTGCGGAGAATCCGGGCGCGTTCCTGAGCCTCGGCGCGGGCCTCTCTCCCCAGTGGCGGTTCCTGCTCGGCGTCGTCTTCTCGGGCGCCGCCCTGGCGGCCCTGGCCGTCTTCATCCTGCGCTCGAAAAGCCTTTCCGCCGTGCAGAGGATCGGCCTCGGCCTGGTGGTTGCCGGCGGCCTCGGCAACCTCGTCGACCGGCTCGCCAACGACGGCCGCGTCGTGGACTTCGTCAGCTTGGGGATAGGCTCCCTGCGCACCGGCATCTTCAATGTTGCCGACGTCGCCATTACGGCCGGCGTGGTGGCGGCGATGGTGGCGGGATTCTGGAATCCATCCCGCCGGGATGCCGCGTAGCATTGGCGGCAGTACCTACGGAGGAAACGACGACATGAACGGAATCATCCAACGGAGCTGGCTGGCCTTGGCCGGGCTCCTGATCCTCGGGCAGGGCGCCGGCATCGCCCGGGCGGCGCAACCTGCGGCCCCAGCTCATCCTGTAGCCAAGGCTACGTTCGCCGCCGGCTGCTTCTGGTGCGTGGAGGCGGCGTTCGACAAGGTCCCCGGCGTGATTTCCACTACCTCGGGCTACACCGGAGGCAGCAAGAAAAACCCCACCTATGAGCAAGTGTCCGCGGGCGGCACCGGCCACGCGGAATCCGTCGAGGTGGCCTACGATCCTACGAAGGTCAGCTACGAGAAGCTGCTGGACGCCTTCTGGCACAACGTCGATCCGCTGGTGAAGGACCGCCAGTTCTGCGACGTGGGGCACCAGTACCGCTCGGCGATCTTCTACCGTGACGAGAACGAGAAGCGCCTGGCCGAGGCGTCAAAAGCCGAGGTGCAGAAGCGCTTCAAGCAAGCCATCCAGACCGAGATCGTGCCGGCCGGACCGTTCTATCCTGCCGAGGAGTACCACCAGGACTACTACAAGAAGAACCCGCTCCGCTACAAGCTCTACCGCAGCGGCTGTGGCCGCGACCGGCGCCTCACGGAGCTCTGGGGCAGCAGCGGCGAGTAGGTCGGTTCGAGCACGGGCGGCGCCTGGAGTCTCTCCTGCTAAACTCGCCCGCATGCGGATCATCTCCCTCGTCCCCAACGGCACCGAGATCCTCTTCGCCGTGGGCGCGGGCGAGTTGGTGGTGGGCGTCTCCCATGAGTGCGATTTTCCTGCGGAGGCGCGGACGCGGCCCATCCTCACCGGCAGCGCCCTGACGCCCGGCATGACCGCCTCCGAGGTGGACGCCGCCGTCGCCGCTCAAGTGGGAAACGGCGCCAGTCTCTACACCCTCGACGAGGGAAGGATCGCCGAGCTCGACCCGGACGTCATCGTCACCCAGCAGCTCTGCCCGGTCTGCGCCGTATCGACCGACCAGGTGGACGGCGCCGTCCGCCCCCTCCCCCGCTGCCCGGACGTGATCTCGCTGGATCCCAAGTCGCTGACCGACGTCTTCATGGACATCCGCAAGGTGGGCGATCTCACCGGCCGCACGGACCGGGCCACCGGGCTGCTCGAAAACCTTCAGGTACGGCTGGACGTCGTACGTGCCACTGTGAGCGCCAAGGCCCGGCCGCGCGTGCTGGCCCTGGAGTGGCTCGATCCCCCGTTCGCCGGGGGCCACTGGGTACCGGAAATGATCGCCCTCGCCGGCGGCCTCGATGTGATCGCAAGCCCCGGAGATCACTCCGCCCGCCTCACCTGGGAGCAGATCGCCGAGGCAGATCCCGACGTGATCGTCGTCATGCCCTGCGGCTATGACGAGCAAGGTGCGGCCGCCCAGATCGAGACGATCGCCGATCGCCCGGAGTGGCAGTCACTGCGAGCCGTGCGCGAAGGGCGCGTCTTCCCCGTCGACGCCAACGGCTGCTTCAGCCGTCCCGGCCCGCGCCTGGTCGACGGCATCGAGCGCCTGGCGGCGATCTTTCACGGGGCGGAATAAGCACCCCCCGTCCGTCTAAACTATTTGCCGGGAAAGACGTCTAACCCGGTTGGGGGCGGCCGACAGTCCGCCTCCGGTCGAGTCCCCCCCTGGACCGGCCTCCTCGTCCAAGATGCCTCCCCTCGGAGGCATCCTTTTTATCCCGATCTAGGTTTGCCGCCGCAGCCAGCCGAGCACTTGGGCGTCGACGCCGAGACCGTCTGTCGCCCCACTTCCTAGTCCAGCGTCGAGCCGGAGGGGAAACGAGACGTGCCCTCCCCCAGCCACCCAGCGCACCGTGAGCCGGGGAGCCGGCACCCGCAGGACGGAGCGCACCGCCTTCGCCGGCACCATCGGGTCGCCTTCGGAATTCAGCAGCAGGGCCGGGACGCGCAGCTCGCCCAGCCGTGGCGCCACGCTGGCACGGGCGTAGTAATCGTTGGCATCCGCGAAGCCGTGGCGCGGCGCCACGACGCGGTCGTCCCACTCGCGGATGGTGCGGATGCGGGCCACCTCCGCCGGCGTCAGCGACTGGGGACGGCGAGCGGCGACGGCGACGAAGACCTCGATCAGGCTGTTCAGCAGGTACCGCCGGTAGGGCCAGCGAAGGGGCTCGTCGATCGCCTGCTGCGAGAGCGACAGATCCAGGGGCGCGCAGAGGGCGGCCACGCCGGCGACTCGCGGGTCGAGGTCCTCGGTGGCAAGTCGCAGCGTGACGTGACCGCCCAGGGAGTAGCCAATGACGTAGATTCGGTGGTAGCGCCGCAGCTCCTCACTGGCCAAAGCGGCGTGGAGGTCGGCGGTGAGGCCGGCGTGGAAGAAGTCATGGCTCTGGCGATCGCACCCCCGCAGGTTCAGTCGCAGACAGGAAAGACCCTCCGCTTCCGCCGCCAGGGCACCGCGCACCATGTAGTGGCTCTCCGTGGAGCCGCCGAGGCCATGGACGAGGACGGCGAGCTCATTCCCGGGCCGCTCGCGCAGCCAGCCAGTCACTGCTACCCGGCCGGTGACGGGATCCATCAGCGAGGTCGCCCACGCTTCCCCCTCGGGCGCCAACAGGGCTCGCACGCCGTGGCGCAGACGCGGAGCGACCGTCCAGTAGTGACCGAGGAGCGACATCGGCCCGGGATGGTATCGTCAAACTCGCCAAGAGGGAGGATGAAACGTTTTTCGCGTTTCGGTCGTTATATAAGGTGGACGACACCACGATGGGACCCCTCTATCCAGAAATCCGCGTCGCCCTCCGTAGCCGGAACCGCTACGCCCTGGTGAGTGCCATTCGCCTCGGCCTCCGCAAGGCCGGCACGCCGCCGGCGGAGATCGAGCGTTTCAGCCGCGAGGCCCTCTCGACCCAGGATCCCCTCCATTTTGCGGAGCTCTGCAGGCGGTGGGTGCTGATGGAGATGGAGTTCCCTGCCGCCCTTGGCGCCGAGTAATCCCTCCTTCGTCAGATTCCCCCTTCGCCAGATTCTCCGACCCAACCATCCCAGCGCCCCTTCAGGGCGGACCCTCACCCCCTGGCCCCCTCTCCCGCCCCCTCCCAACCCCCCACACCGGGAGAGGGGGAAAACCAATGCGAACCGTCTACTTGCTTGTCTCCCTCTTCTCCCGGTGTGGGGGGTTGGGAGGGGCGGGAGAAGAGGGCCGGGGTGATGAGGGTCTGCGCCGGGCCTGCCCCTTCAGGGGAGAGTTGCGCTAGGCTTCGGCCATGAAAGCCATCCGCGTTCACCGCCTCGGGGGACCCGAAGTCCTCCAATTCGAGGACATTCCGGAGCCCCAAGCCAAGGAGGGCGAGGCCGTCGTCCGCATCGAGGCGGCCGGCCTGAACTTCATCGACTGTTACTTCCGCAGCGGCCTCTACAAGGGTCCCGCGTTGCCGTTCACGCTCGGCCAGGAGGCAGCCGGCGTCGTGGCCGCGGTTGGGACCGGCGTCACCGACGTGGCGGTGGGCGACCGGGTGGCCTACACCAACGTCCCGGGGGCGTATGCGGAGCAGGCGGCGGTGCCGGCGGCGCGGCTGGTGAAGCTGCCGGCGAGCGTCTCCACCCGCCAGGGGGCCGCCGCCATGCTCCAGGGCATGACGGCGCACTACCTGGCCTGCAGCACCTTCCCGCTCAAGGAGGGCGACGTCTGCCTCATCCACGCGGCTGCGGGCGGCGTCGGCCAGCTCCTCTGCCAAGTGGCCAAGCTGCGGGGCGCCCGGGTGCTCGCCACGACTTCCACGGAGGAGAAGGCGAAGCTCGCGCGCGAGGCCGGCGCCGACGAGGTCATCCGCTACGACGAGCAGGACTTCGCCGCCGAGGTCAAGCGCCTCACCGGCGGTCACGGCGTGCAGGTGGTCTATGACGGCGTGGGCAACGCCACGTTCGACAAGAGCCTGGATTCGCTCGCCCGGCGGGGCACGATGGTCCTCTTCGGCGCGTCGAGCGGCCCGGTGCCGCCCTTCGACCTGTCGCTCCTCAACACCAAGGGCTCGCTCTACGTCACCCGCCCCACCCTCGGCCACTACATCGCCACGGCGGAAGAGCTGCAACGCCGGGCCGAGGACGTGCTGGGCTGGATCGCCGAAGGCAAGCTGAAGATCAACATCGGCCTCGAGCTCCCTCTCGCCCAGGCCGCCGAAGCCCACCGCGCCCTCGAAGGCCGGCGCACGACGGGGAAGGTGCTGCTGATTCCTTGACCGGGGCGCTTGGCGCCCCTCCGTCAGAGTTTGTCCAAGCTGTTACCCAGCCCGTTCGCCACCCAGATGTGCGCCCCGTCGAAAACCAGCGCACGGGGACCGTTGATATCACCGCCGGCGGTGAAAGTGCCGGCAAGGCTGCCGTCGCTCGCGTTGAGCTCCGTCACGCTGTTGCCAAAGAAGTTCGCCACCCAGATGTGCGACCCGTCGAAAACCAGGGCACTGGGACCGGAGATGGCACTGCCGTAGCTGAAGGTCCCGGCCAGGCTGCCGTCGCTCGCGTTGAGAGCCGTCACGCTGTTGCCACTGTAGTTCCCCACCCAGATGCGCGCGCCGTCGAAGGCCAGGCTGACGGGTGAGTTGAAGGCACCTCCGGCGGTGAAGGTGCCGGCTTTGCTGCCATCACTGGCGTTGAGAGCCGTCACGCTGGCGCCGGCGTAGCTCGCCACCCAGATGTGTGTCCCGTCGAAGGCCAGGCTCCAGGGAGTGTGGAGATCACCGCCCGCGGTGAAGGTGCCAACTTTGCTGCCGTCGCTCGCTTTGAGCTCCGTCACGCTGTTACCTTCGAGGTTCGCCACCCAGATGTGCGACCCGTCGAAGGCCAGGCCAACAGGATCGTGGAGGTCACCGCCGGCGGTGAAGGTGCCGACTTTGCTGCCATCGTTCGCGTTGAGCTCCGTCACGCTGTTGCCTTCGTAGTTTGCCACCCAGATGTGCTTACCGTCGAAAACCAGACCCACGGGACCGTTGATGTCGCCGCCGGCGGTAAAGGTGCCAACCTTGCTGCCATCGCTCGCGTTGAGCTCCGTCACAGTGTCGCCATCGAAGTTCGCCACCCAGATGTGCGTCCCGTCGAAGACCAGGCCAAAAGGATTGTTGATGTCACCGCCGGCGGTGAAGTGGTCGGGAATGTCGGCCGCGCCGTACCACTGGAGCATGGCGATCTTGAGCGGAGAGATGCACCACGATCTTCGGCGAACCGTGCACGCCTTCGTCCTCCCAACGACCGTACGGCGTCGGCGCGACAACCGCTC
>DATIOS010000208.1:0-1869 GCA_035472915.1 Thermoanaerobaculia bacterium | reverse complement strand
ACCCCCGCGCCCTTGTCGTCCAGGACGACGAAGGAGATCCGCTGCCCCAGGGTGCTGAGGCTCAGCGTGACCTTGAAGGGGACGAGCTCCTCCGGCGCCGGCGCCTTCGGCAGGGTGAGCGCGACGGTCCGATCCTTGTGCTGCTGGCAATAGGCCCAATCGTCGCAGGAGGTGATGGAGACGTTCGCCTTGAGCTCGTACCCTCCGGACACCGGCCGCGCCGTCAGCATGCTGGCAGGAACCGAGAGGGTCACCGGCAGATGGATCGCGCCGAGGCCGGCCCAGCGCGCCTTCCCCGCTGCCGCCTGCACCGCCGCTCCGCCCCCGAACAGCAGCATCCTCTCCGACTTGAGGGTCGCCTGCATCCGCGGGGTCATGTCGAAATACCCGTCCCGCGATTGCACCTTGACTCCCCGCCGGCGCACCTCGACCTCGATCCGGTGCCGCCGGCCGTCGGCCCGCCATCGCGGCGAGAAGGCCAGCGAGTAATGGGAGCCGGAGTCCCTCTCCACCCGTTCGAGGGCGTTACGGTCCGCGGCGTAGAGCACCGCCGTGCCGCCGGTGCGCCGGGCCAGCCGCCAGAGATTCTGGTACGGATCGAGATTCCGGTCCAGCTCGACGAGCGCAAGGCGGTCGGGGCGCTTCTGCGACGACTTGCCGTGGAGCCCGAAGTCGGTCCCCAGGTACTGCAGCGACCCGTAGCCCTCATAGCTCACGCCTTGCTCGTCCAGAAGGGTCGCCTTGCGGGAGGCGGTCTGGGTGATGTCCTGCTCGCCCAGGGAGAATCCACCCCCATACGCGCCGGGGACCTCCAGGAAGTAGATCGTGTAGCCGAGGAGGTTCGCGGTGTCCGCCACCGGCTCGAACAGCTTCTCCCGGGCGACCTCCGAGACGAATGGGGAAACCTCCTCCGCCGTCAGCTCGGAGTGGGCCACCAACTCGGGCCAGCCGCCCGAGACGAGCAGGAGGACCTTGCGTCCCGGCGGCGAGGGCAGGCTCCGCATCGCCATGGCGGCCGCGGTCGCCACCCCCTCCACCCCCGGATTCCAGACCTGGGAGACCCGCCGGATCGGCTGGCTCTGGGCCTTGTCGAGCGCGTCTCGCACCTTCTGGCCATCGCCGGTCCAGGAGGCCAGCAACGCCGGCCGGTCGGCATAGCTCACCACCGCCGCCCGGTCCTCGGGCCCGAGCTTCAGGTCCTGCTCGAGCCGGCTCAACACGCGGTTCCGCTGGCCGTCGATCGAATAGGCGTCATCGATGAAGATCAGATAGCTCGTCCCCACCGCTGCCGGAGGCGCGCCGGCCTCCGGGCCCGCCACCTCCCGCCCGTCGGCGACCTCGGTGAAATAATCGATCGCGACTTCCTTCTTATCGACCAGCAGCCGGAAGTCGGCCGCCTTGAGGCCACGGACCGGACGGCCCTCGGAATCCCTGGCGAGCACGTCGACGTTGACGACGCGGACGTCGACCGTATCTCCCGTCACGACATCTCGAACGCCCTCCGGCTGGAGGTCCTTCGCTTCCTGGGCACCGAGAGCGACTCCGCCGAGGGCCAGGATGCCAAACAGCCAGGTCATTTTCTTCCCGCTCATGGCAAGTCTCCTGTTTCGAAACCTTCAAGATCCGGCGTCAAAGCAAATAACATACCAACGGCCCCACCCAGGAGCTCGCCAAGAAAAGTGTCTCCTGAAGAGGACGTTCAGAGTTAACATCAGATAGAATCTTATAGGTTGAACTCAATCCGCCTGCGGCGGATAGGCAGTCGGGCGGTTGGCCCGAGTCTTTGAAAAGAGCGTAGCGATGTCTCATCTTCTCCTCAGACCCGTCTGGAAAGGAGAGACTCATGACACCGCTACGCCGCCAAATGAT
>DATIOS010000207.1:0-3768 GCA_035472915.1 Thermoanaerobaculia bacterium | reverse complement strand
CAGCCAGGTCACCACTACCAAGCGGTTGATGGAGAAGGACACCACCGCCATAGGGCCCGCCCTCGCCACGGCGCAGGCGCTGGTCACCGCGAACCGCGCGAACGATGCCCAACCGTTCCTCGATTACGTGACCAAGTACGGCGACGCCCAGGCGAAGGAAGGGGTGTCGGTCATCCTGTTCAACATCGCGCGCCCGTTGCTGCAGCCGCCGCAGAACTGGCCTGAGGCTGCCACCAAGCTCCGCCAGGTTGTGGCGACCGCGAATCCCAGCGGCAAGATTTACCCGTTGGCCAACTACTATCTCGGGCTCTCGATCCTGCAGCAGATCCCGCCGCTCGATGCGCAGGCTGAGAAGGAGAAATCCTGCGACAAGGCGAAGCAGGAGGAGTCCATGGCGGCGGAGGCCGAAGCTGCCTTCAAGCTGGCGCCTCCGGATCAGGCTCAGAATCTGGGGCAGTTCCAGAAGTATCTCGATGGCCTCAAACCGCGCATCGCGTCGATGCTTAAGGTTTACTGCAAGTAGGGACAAGCGGGTGGTCGTCCCCTACCAATACGGGGGTCTGGTTCCTATATTCCCGCCCGCTCAATCGGGGGCTGTAGCTCAGCTTGGTTAGAGTGCCGCACTGTCACTGCGGAGGTCGCGGGTTCGAGCCCCGTCAGCCCCGCTCCTTTGGGTTCGAGTCGACACCCCGTCCGCTGCTGCGGGCGGGGTGTCTCGCTTTCGCACGCTGAGTTCCGGTGACCCAACCTCCGTTCTACCACGAACCCGTTCTTCTCCGAGAAATACTCGAAGCCGCCCAGGGGGCGCGCCGGGTGGTGGATGCTACTCTGGGTGGGGGCGGCCACGCCGCCGCCTTCGTGGAGGCCGGAGCACAGGTGCTTGGGATCGACCAGGATCCCGAGGCGCTTGCCGCCGCCCGCGCGATCCTCGACAGCCGGATCGAATACCTGTTCGCCTCGTTCAGTGAGCCGGCTGCCCTCCGAGCCATCACCGCCTACCAGCCCGACTTCATCCTGCTCGACCTGGGGGTGTCCTCCCACCAGCTCGACCAGGAGGCTCGCGGGTTCAGCTTCCGGCCCGGCGCGCTACTGGACATGCGGATGGGAGGGACCGGAGCCACCGCCGCCGACCTGCTCAATGAACTTGGGAGCGAGGAGCTGCGCCGGATTTTCGCCGAGTATGGGGACGAGCCCCGCGCCGGCCGGTTGGCGCAGGCCGTGGTGAAGCGCAGGTCGCGCCAGCAATTCGCCACCAGCGATGATCTGGTCAACGCGATTCGTAGCGTGCTCGGACCGCGCTCGGGCCCGCCCGACTTCGCCCGGCTCTTTCAGGCGGTCCGGATCGCGGTGAACGACGAACTACCCGGGCTGGCGCGTGCTTTGCCTTCGATGTTGGAAGCACTGGTTCCCGGTGGGGGACTAGCGGCGATCAGTTATCATTCAGGCGAGGATCGCATCGTAAAGCACGCCTTTCAGGAGTGGGCGCGGGCGTGCATCTGTCTCCCCGGCGCGCCGGTCTGTACTTGCCGTGGCCGGGCTCTGGGGAAGGTGATCCCCCGGAAGCCGGTGAGACCATCAGTCGAGGAAGCCGCCCGAAATCCCCGCGCCCGCAGCGCCAAACTGCGGGTCTTCCAGAAAGCCGATGACGTTTAGAGGTCGCCACTGGATCATGCTCTGGCTGCTGCTCTTCCTGGGCGTGGCCGCGATCGTGCTCGCGCGCCGGACCGCGGCGTTGGAGACCGCGCGGCGACTCAACGTGCTTCGAGAAGAGCGTACCGGGCTGGAGGCAGAGCGTGCCGCGCTTCAGCGCGACCTGCGCCTCACGCTTGGACGCCAGGAACTCGGCCGCAAGGCGGAGAATCGCCTCGGCCTGCACCAGCCGGCCGACTCCGAGTTCACCGTCTTCCGCCTTCCCGCGCCTGACCACCGCTGATGGCCAAGGTCACCACCCGCATCGCGTCGCTCGAAGTCGTCTTCGTCCTGGCTGTGCTGGCCGTGCTGGGGCGGGCAGCGCAACTGCAGATTGTTCAGCGCTCCCGGTGGGGATCCGAGGCCGAAGAGCAACGCAAGCTTCGGGTGGTGCTGCCCGCCCGCCGGGGCGGGATCTATGACAGGGGCGGCGTTGCCCTGGCGATCACCCAGGAATACTTCCACGTCGGCATCGCCCCCAATGAGGTCGAGGGCCGTTCAGCGAGTATCACTGCCATAGCCCGCAGCCTCGAACTGCCTGCCTCGCGGGTGCGGCGTGATTTCGCCAAGAATCCGAAGTGGATCTACTACCACGGTCCATTCACCGGTGCGCAGGTCCAGGCTCTGCGCAAGATGCCCGGCATTCACCTCGCGCCGGAATTTGCCCGGCACTATCCGGCGGGATCCCTGGCGCGTTCGGTGATCGGCGGTTTGAACGCCGACAGCGGAAACGGAGCGTCGGGCATCGAGCTGTCACTGGATTCGATCCTGACGGGCGTCCCCGGAGAAGAGGTGGTACTGCGGGACCGGGCCGGACGGAGCTACGAGTCTCCCTCACGGCTGGTGAGCGACCCGGTTCCCGGAGAGGACGTCTATCTCACGCTGGACGCCGAGCTGCAGGAGATCGCGGAGCACGGGCTGGACGAGGCGATCGAAAGGCTCCAGGCGGCCGGGGGCGACGTCGTCTTCATGGACCCCTCCACCGGGGAACTCCTGGCCATGGCCTCAAGCCACAGGGTCGATCACGATCTGATCGGCAATCGGCCCTCGTTCTTCACGGACCCCTTCGAGCCGGGCTCGACTGCCAAGCTCTTTACCGCGGCGGCGCTGTTGTCGCTCCACCGGGTAGATAGCACCGACGAGGTATACGGCGAGGAAGGGAAGTGGCTCATGCCGGTGAGCAGCCGGGTAACCCGGCCCATCAACGACGCGCACGTCTCGCACGGCAATCTGACGCTGGCCAAGGCGATCGAGGTATCGAGCAACATCGCCATGGTAAAGTTCTCCCAGCGGCTTTCGGCGACGGAACAGTACGACGCCCTGCGAGACTTCGGCTTCGGCAGTCCGACCGGTGTCGAGTTTCCCTCCGAAGCACGCGGCCGTCTCCCGACGCCGGACCAGTGGAAGCCGGGATACAACGGCCCCAGCGTCGCCATGGGTTATTCGTTTGGCGTGACACCGGTTCAGCTGGCGGCGGCCTACGCCGCGCTCGCCAACGATGGCGTGCTGTTGACTCCGACGCTCATCCGCGAAGTCCGGAGCCCGGAGGGCGAGGTGCGCTATCGGCACAAGCCTGAGCCGGTCCGTCGAGCGGCGCGGAGCGAGGTGGTGCGTACCCTCCGCGAGTACCTGGCGGGCGCGGTGGGTGAGGGAGGCACCGGAGAGAGGGCGCAGATGGTGAATTACACGCTGATGGGGAAGACTGGCACGTCTAAGCGGTTCGAGGGCGGCCACTACGTTACCGGAAGCTTCACGGCGTCCTTCGCTGCGCTCTTCCCGGCGGACGATCCCCAGCTCGTCGTGATCGTGAAGATCGACGATCCCAAGGGCGATTATTACGGCGGCCAGACGGCGGCTCCCGTCACCCGCAGCATGCTGCAGGAAGCCCTCGCAGCCCGGCGCAGCGCCATCGACCGCAAGCGCCTGGCGACCAGCGAGGCTCCCGCGTCCAGCGACACAACCTCCCGGGCGGAACCCGAGGCCGAGACCAGTGTGGTCGTGCCGTGGCCGCTGAGTGGCGACAGCGCCAAGTCCCGCGACCGTCTCCCGGTGCCGAATGTGATCGGCGCCAACCTGCGC
>DATIOS010000206.1:0-9373 GCA_035472915.1 Thermoanaerobaculia bacterium | reverse complement strand
CCGGTCGGAAATGTCCCGTCAACCTCGTTCTCGTGGCAGAGGGAGAGGAAGAGATCGGCTCACCGCACTTCCGGCAGGTCGTGCGGCGACCGGAGGTGAGCGCCGCTCTCAAGCGTTGTACGAGCGTCTTCATGCCCGCGGCGTCGCAGGACCCAGACGGCACGGTGACGGTGTCGCTCGGCGCCAAGGGCGTCGTCGAGTTGGAGCTGGTTTCGAGCGGCGAGAAGTGGGGACGGGGTCCGAAGAAGGACGTTCATTCGAGCAACCGGGCCCGGCTCGACAGCCCGGCGTTCCACCTAGTACAGGCGCTCGCCACACTGGTCAATGCCGACGGCGATCCGGCCATCGACGGCTTCGCCGACGCCGCTCGTCCGGCATCGGCCGCCCAGCGCGCGATGCTCGACGCCGCGGCTTCTCGCTTGAGTGAGGACACCGCGAAGCGGCTGCTGTCAGCCGATCACTGGGCCCACGATCTGCCCTGGCGGGCCTCGCTCGATCGCTTTCTGTTCACTCCCACCGTCAACATCGAAGGCTTGGTCGCCGGCTACACGGGTCCGGGTGGAAAGACTGTGCTGCCGCATCGCGCCGTCGCCAAGCTCGACCTTCGACTGGTGCCCGACATGACCTTTGAGGGCGCGGTCGCCGCTTTGAAGGCCCACTTGGCGAAGCGGGGTTTCGGCGACGTCGAGGTCAACCCGAGCGGCGGCTACGATCCGACCAGCACGGAGGCGGACGCGCCCGTCATCCGCGCCGCGATGTCGGTCTACCGCCGCGCGAAGCTCGACCCCATTCTCTGGCCGCGCAACGCGGGCTCCTATCCTGGCTATGTGTTTACTGCCGAGCCGCTCAAGCTGCCCGCGGGCCATTTCGGGCTCGGCCACGGCAGCGGCGCGCACGCTCCCGACGAGTATTACGTGATCGAGTCGACCAACCCGAAGGTGATGGGTTGGGACGGCGCGGTCCGCTCGTTCGTCGACTACTTGCACGAGCTTGCCACGGTTGCCTGAGACAGCGATCTCTTTTTGGAGGGATCCCGTGTTTCAGCGACCGCCCGCGGGCTCGCAGTGTCCTCCCCGCGGGCGTTCTTCATCAGTTGTCGCCGGGGCAGGGCGGCGGCGGAGCGCAATCGAGGTCGATGCACCGGTTGCCGCAGCATTGCTGGTAGCAGCAGATGTAGCCGCAGGAGTTCGCGGGGCTGCAGAAGGTTACGCAGCTGTCGGCCGCGACCGGCCGTGGGGAGTACAGACCGGACGCGGCAGCGGCCAGGGCCAACACGGTCAACAGGAAGAGCTTACGCATTTCATATCTCCTATCGGAAAGAGGGTCGTCCCATTGGAGAACGAAGGCGGAAAGGAACCTCCCTCACCCTAGTTGCCGCAGAAGACGTTGAAGCAATGGCTCGAACAGTCCGAGAACGTGCAGCACTCAAAGCCGCAAGAGACCAGCGTACAGTGCTGGGTACACGACGCTTGGGCCGGCGAAGGAGACATCCCGCCGAGGCCCATGACGGCGAGCACGAGAGCGAATAGAAACAGGGAGACTTTACGGCGCATGTCGATCTCCTGGTAACCGTTGGCGAGGAGCCCATCTCCTCTACCTTTAACGGTGCCGCCGGAGTCTCGTCGCGCGCCCTTAGTGTGTGGCGGCCTCAGGCGGCAGCGCCTGGTTCCACATCTCTTGCTTGAGCCGCCACTTGCCGTCGATGCCGCGATGCAGGACGAGGAGCATCTTGCCCCAGCCGTCGAAAGGCGGCTTGCCGGCTGGGAGCTTCACGATCTGGTGCTCCACGCACCACTCCGAGGCCCAGTTGCCCGACACCTGGATGTCGAAGCAGGTATCCTCGAACTTCTCCATCTGGGCGCCCTCAAGCTGCGACATGACCTGCTGGAGAAAGGCGGCGATCGCCTTCTTCCCCACGATGGGCTTGGTCGAGGGTAGGAGGCTCGTTCCGTCCTCTTCCCACAGCGCGAGCGTGGCGGCGCTGTCCATGTGGCGGGTCGCCTCGTCGAAGGCGCGGTTGAAGGCCTCGATCTCGGCGCGCTCGCCGACGGGGGCGGGCTGAGCCTGGGACACTCCGGGAGTGGCAATCAGGAGCAGGAACAACGCACAACCGAGCTTGCGCATCAGAAACTCCCTTCGAGTCCACTCATAGTACACTCCCCCCGGTCAGCCCAAAAACGATGGCAAAGGGTAAGGAGGAGAACGTGACAATCCTGCACCTGCTCTGGTCGGTCATCACCGGTTTTTTCGTGGGCCTCATCGCTCGCGCCCTGCTCCCGGGCAACGACAAGATGGGATTCCTGCTGACGGTGTGCATAGGAATTCTCGGTTCCCTGGTGGGTGGATTCCTGGGAGGCCTCATCTCGAAGCCGGCTCCGGGCACCAAGTTCCATCCTGCCGGCTTCTTCCTGTCGCTGATTGGCGCGATCATCCTGCTGCTGCTCTGGCGCTTCATCCGCTAGCCTCGGCGGAGACACGGGACGATGTCACGGCGCCCAGTTCGATAGGTTGCCGGTTTCGAAGCCGTCCGCGAAGATGAGGTTTCCCAGGGTCCCGCTGAGCTGGACGCGCGCCAAGGTGCCGCTGCGCGCGGGGAGTGTGGTGGCAAAGCCCGCCGGTGCGCTGCCGAGCGCACCGGCGCTGGTCAGGCCGGCGCCGTCGAGGCGCCAGAGGTCGACGTTGCCGGTGACGCCGCCGGCCACCGTCACGGTGACGTCGCGTGCCACGGTGTCCTTGTTGAACAGCAGCACGAACAGCTTGCCGTTCGCAGCGCGGACGGCATAGCTGCCCACTCCGTCGACGTCGGTGGACACGGCACGCACGGTGTCGCCGCTCACCTGTCCGCCGGCGCCGTCGTAGTTGCGGTACATCCGGAAGGCATCCTCCGTCAGGCTGCCGACTTCCGGCGCCACCCAGCGCAGGGCCATGTCGAGCCCCTCGCGACCGAAGATTGCCAGTGCCTCGGCCTGCGCCAAGGCGCTGGAGAGCGTGTTGTCGCGCCCCCACCGGTACTCGGCCAGCGCGAGCTTCATCTCCGGGCAGTAGGTGTCCCGCCAGGCGCGGATCCGCGGGATGAGCTCGACCACTGGGATGGGGCCGTCGGCGATCCAGGACTCCGACACCCAATTTGGATCGTAGAGCTCCTTGAGGGAACGCAGACGGGCGGCCACCGTTGCCGCGTCGTCTTCCACCGAGGGATCACCCGACAGGCCGGCGACGCCGTTGCCCTGCGGATAAAAGTGGATGTCGAGCCAGTCGATCGGCAGGTGACCGGCCGCCGGGTGGCCCGCCGGCAACCGGTTGGCGCAGGACTGCTGCATGTACCAGGCGGGCCACGGCAGGCCGCCGTGGGCAGCGCGGTCGGCGCCGTCGAGGCAGTTGCCGGTGGCGGCGTCCTTCCCCGAGGTCCAGAGGTCGCACCAGCCCCAGGTCTCGGGCCCGAGAACCACGGCGCCGGCGTCGCGGCTCTTGATCTTGCTCGCCGCCGCGAGCCCTTTCGTCCATACCTCGTCGTAACCGGCTGGCGCGGCATGGGCGTCGCGGTGCGTGCTGTCCCACAGCATGGGCTCGTTGTCGAGGTTGTAATAGCGCACGCCGGTGGTCGCGGCGGAGCCGAAGAGACCCACCAGGTGGCTCACGAAGGCGCCCACGTGAGCGTCGAGGTCGACGGGCACCGAGGTGTCCGCGGGACTGTTGCCGGTGATGAACCGCAAGCCGGGCGAACCGGGCACGGGCGGCCCGGCGGGGTTGCAGCAACGCACCGGCCCCGGGCAGGAAGTGAAGTTGACGTTGGGATTGCAGATGCCGTTGCCGTTGTTCGCGCAGCCGGACAGGCCGGGATTGAAGGTGCACTCGGTGTCGGTCTGCGGGCCGTACTTGGTGGTCGAGAAACCGGGGAGGCGAGCCGCCGATTTCGCCACCTGATCGATCGGCATCGTCATCACTACCGCGGCGCCGGCGGCAAGGGTGGGCGCCACGAAGCTGTCGGCCGCGGCGCCGTTCGCACCGCCCTCGTTGATGTTGAGGAAGTAGTAGTCGAAGGCGCGGTTCGAGGTATCGAAGACCCAGTTGTAGCGAGTCGTGCCGTTGCCGCCGCGCCGGTTGGCGGTATAGAGGCCGGTGGCGAGCTCCCCGGTACCTGCCCAGTTCACGCCGTAGATCAAGGGATTGATGGCGCGCCGGTCGAGGTTGGGATCGACGGCGACGGTGACCGGTCCGCCCGGCGCGGCGAATGCTGCCGGTGCCGCGATCACGGTGAAGACGAGGGCGAAGGCCACCGCAATCAGACGAGTTCGCCAACGGGGATCGAGCACGCGTGACCTCCTGCAATGAGACGCTACGGGATTGTGACACAAAAATGATATTTGCATTTGACGACAGATCAGGGCGCCATGTAGGCTCAAAAGGACCCTGGGCCTCCGATGCAGTGGCGATCACAGGCGTACCCCAGAACTTCCTTTCTCTTCAAGCGAGACCAGGGCTCGCGAGGCCCGCCCCGCGCGCCGCCGGCTCTCCGTCCCGCCCCCACGTCGTCCTCCTCGCAACTAGGAAACGTTTGACTTATAGGGGATGAATCGTGAATCCATTTACCCAGTTCATTCAGGGTCCGCTGACCCAGGATCTCTGTACCGGCGGAGGGGTCACTGCCGGTGGCCCCTCGGTTTGCGGCGGCATCCACACTTGCGGTGGCTGTCCCCCCGGACCCGGCGGCAACGTCACCGCGGCGTCCGTCTGCATCATCTGCGGTCCCACCGTCCACAATCTCCACACCTGCTCGCCGGCCATCACCTGCGGCGGCCATACCGTCTGCGGCGGCATCCAGACCTGCGGCCAGACGTGCCTGCAAATCACCTGCGGCCCCCACACGCACTGCGGCGGCATTCACACTTGCGGCCAGACGTGCGCTTTCACCTGCGGCCCCGTGACTCATTGTGGCGGCGTCCACACCTGCGGTGCCACGTGCGCGATCAGTTGCGGTCCGCTGACGCACTGCGGCGGCGTCCATACCTGCGGCGTCACCTGCCAGCTCACCTGCGGCGGGGTCTCCCAGTGCGGCGGCGTCCAAACCTGCTCGCCGGTCTGCCAGATCACTCATGGACCCCAGCAAACCTGCGGCATCATCTGCGTGGCTTCCGGCGGACCCGCTTGCCCCGGCGGCGGTCCGGGTCCGATCCAGTCGATCGCCTGCGGTGGCGGTCCCGGAGGCGGCGAGGTTCAACCTGAAGCGGTCGTCGTCTCCCACGGTCCGGTGACCGGATGCGGCGGCGTCCAAACCTGTGGCCTCTGCCCCATCACCGTGGGCCCCCAAACCCATTGCGGCGGCGTGCACACCTGCGGCCAGACGTGCCAGATCACGTGCGGTCCGCAGACCCACTGCGGTGGCGTGCACACTTGCGGTCAGACCTGCCAAATCACCTGCGGCCCCCACACCCACTGCGGCGGTATTCACACTTGCGGTCAAACCTGCCAGTTCACCTGCGGTCCCCACACCCACTGCGGTGGCGTCCACACCTGTGGTCAGACCTGCCAGATCACGTGCGGTCCGCCGACCCATTGCGGCGGCGTTCACACCTGCGGCGAAACCTGCCTGATCACCTGCGGCCCGCTCACTCAGTGCGGCGGTGTGCAGACCTGCGGACCGGTTTGCCCCCACACCGTTGGGCCTCAGCATACTTGCGGCATCGTTTGCGACGTCGCGGGTCCTGGCGGTGAAGCCAAGGAGGCTGTCGCGGCGGTCACCAGCGGTCCGCCGACTCAGTGCGGCGGCGTGCAAACCTGCGGTCCCTGCGGTGAAACCGGCGGTTCCTCAGGTGGCGGCAAAGCCGGAGACAAGCCCGGCGATAAACCTGGAGACAAGCCAGGTGACAAACCCCCCGACAAGGGTGGAACCGGTACGTGATGTAAGCTGATCCGCGATCCGGCGGTCCGGCTCCGCGCCTGTGGCGGGCCGGGCCTCCGGGTCCGGACGGTCTCCTGAAAGTCTCCGGATTCTGACGAGCATGCTGGTCCAACCCGAAAACGTCGTTCACTACCTCGCCGAGCGCCGGCTGCTGACGTTGCAGTCGGTGGTCGAGGGCGACTTCATGGTTTTCGAGCAGTCGAGCCGGAACTACAACCTCAAGGTGCAGAGGGCGAAGTCTCCCGGCTTCTTCATCAAGCAGGTGCGCACCCGTACTCCAGCTTTTACTCTCACCCTGGAGCGCGAGGCGAAGTGCTACGAGATGGCGACGCGCAATCCGCGCTTCGGCGCCATGGCCGCGCTGCTGCCGAAGTGCCATCACTGGGATCCGGCGTCCACGGTTCTCGTCCTCGAGATGTTGCCGGACGCGGAGAACCTTTGGGAGCACCATCGCCGGTTGGGTTACTTTCCCCGCGAGATTGCCGAGCTCCAGGGCGACAAGCTCGGCATCTATCACCGCCAGGGAGAGCTTTTTTTCCCCGCTCTGGAGGAGCTGAAGCTGTTCGATAGGAAGCTGCCGTGGATTCTCTCCATCCACGAGACTCATCCCCAGTACCTGAGCCAGATGAGCCAGGGCAACGCGCAGCTCTTGCAGATTCTGCGCGACTATCCCGGGCTCACCCAGGCCCTGGATGCCCTCAAGCGTTCGTGGGCCTACCGGGCTCTCCTCCACGGCGACATCAAGTGGGAAAATCTGCTGCTCTATCGCGAGCGTCCGGAGGACCCGCTGGACATCCGCATCATCGACTGGGAGATGGCCGACCTCGGCGACGAGTGCTGGGACGCGGGGGCGATCCTCCAGGCTTACCTGAGCTTCTGGATTTTCACCCTTCCCCTCGGTCCCGGGGTTTCCCTGGATCAGGCGGCGGCCATGTCGCCGTTCAAGGGCGAGGACATGATGGTGGCCCTGGCCGCTTTCTGGACCCGCTATGCGGCGGCTCGCGGCTTTCAGGGCAAGGCTTCTTCGCGGCGTTATCTGGAGCGTTGCATGGCCTGCGCCGGCGCGCGCATGGTGCAGACCGCGTACGAGGGGATTCAGCAGTCGCCCCAGATTACGCCCCAGGCTCTCTGCCAGCTGCAGATGAGCATGAACATCCTGCGCGATCCGGCCGCCGCTGTGAGCCAGATGGTGGGCCTGTGAGGAGGGGCCGCCCGATGAGCTCGCGGGGCGCCGATTGGCAGGATTCCCTGGATCAGGTCCTCGCGGCGATCCGCATCGACGCGCCGCACGAGCTGACGTTCGCGGGCCGCAAGTTCGCAGTGCCTCCGGCGGCTCCCGGGAATGCCGCCAACGGAGCGAACGGCGCGGTGAAGGTGCCGCTGGTGGAGCTGCTGACCAGCGTTCTCTACCGCTACGTCTACAGCCGGCCTTTCAGTCCGCCGCTTCCGCCGCTGACTTCGGACGCGCCGGAACGCGAGGACTTCACCCAGGATGCGGCCTTGAGCGGCGTGCTCTCGGCTGCCAACGCTTCGCGCGACCGTTGGGAGCACGGCTGGACGATCGCGCAGACTCATTCCTCCGGGCAGATCACGGCCCAGCGGGGGAGCCTCTCGCGGTCGTTGTGGCCCGGCCAGTTCCTGAGCAAGGACGGTCCGGGCGCCAGACCTCGGCAAGGAGCGCAGATCAGCATCTTCTATCCCCGCGAGTCGACCTCGCTCCAGCCCGGCTTCTACTACTGCTTCGGCGAGACGCCCGAAGATGAGAGCTTCGCCTTCGGCCTGGTGCGGATCTACTGGCACGTTGGCCTCGCCGGGGCGCCGGAGCTGGTGCGGTCGCTCTCCACGCGGCTCAACTTCTTTCAGGTGCCGTTCCGTTTCAAGTGCTCGGTGATGCCCAGCCAATATGACCGCACGGACGTGGCGGTCGTCTATCTCGCCAAACGCCTCTTCCCCTTCGTCGCCGAGGTGCTCCAGGAGGTGTATCCCGCCGTGCGTCCCCACCTTGGGCCGGAGGTGCCGTTCTTCACCTGGCGGCTGGCCCCCGGAGTGGGGATCGCGGAGGACCCGGCCACCGGTGAGAGCTTCGGACAGCACCGCTGCCGGCTGCTGGCGGAGGCCTGCTGGAGCTGCTTCCTGCGCGGCGATCAGGAGGCGGCGTCGCGGCTGGCGGAGCTGTGGAATCTGGCCGCCTCCCAGGGGGTAGACCCGGAGCGCCTGCACCTCAACGCCGGCTCTCTCGACTGTTACGAGGCAGCTGTCCACGAGGCGGCCATCGCATGACCGAACCCGTCACCGTCGAGCCCGCGATCTCCCTGCCGGTTTCGGAGCACCAGGCGCTCTTTCAGGAGACGGCCGCCGCCCTGGGAGCGCGAATCTGCCGCGACGCCCTTTGGGGCCAAGGCGTCTGCAACTGGATCGGCTTCTCGATGGAGAACCTGGGGGGGCGCTGGCGGCACGTCCACCGCGCCTACGGTGGCGACCTCTACGGTGGGACGAGCGGCATCGCTCTCTTTCTCGCCCGCCTCCACGCGGTCACCGGCGAGCGGATGTTCAAGCGCACGGCTTTGGGAGCGATTCGCCATGCCCTGGAGCACGGCGCCGGGGAGATCGCGCCAGCGGCCCGCATCGGCGCCTACAGCGGCTGGACCGGCCTCGCCGAGGCGGCGCTGCAGATCGCCGCCCTGTTGGGGGAGGAGTCCCTGCGGGAGCCGGCCCTGGCGCTCCTCGAGCAGGCGGCCGGCGGCGACCTCGAGATGGGGCGCAACTTTGATCTTCTGGCGGGCTCCGCCGGAGCGATTCCCCTGCTGCTCCGGGCTCGGAGGCTTGAACCCCCTGGAGCGGAAACTCTGATGGCGGCGGCGGTGCGCCTGGGCGACCATCTGCTGGCCACCGCGGCGCGCGACGCCGCCGGCTGGTCCTGGGGCGAGTTCGGATCACCAGGAGTCAAGCAGAGGGGGAACCTCCTTGGGTTCTCCCACGGCGCCGGCGGTGTCGGCTGGGCCCTGTTGGAGCTCCACCACGCCACCGGCGAGGCGCGGTTCCGCGAGGCCGGCGACGGCGCCTTCCGCTACGAACGGCACTGGTTCGACGCCGAGCACGGCAACTGGCCCGATCTGCGGGACCCGGAGGTGGCGGGCTCGGCGGCTCCGGCGTCCGACGCCCCGGCGTTCATGACTGCCTGGTGCCACGGCGCGGCGGGCATTGGCCTGTCGCGCCTGCGCGCCTGGCAGCTCTCCGGCGACGATCGCCGACGCGATCGAGGACATCCGCCAGGGCAAGATGGTCGTGGTCGTCGACGATCCGAACCGCGAGAACGAGGGCGACCTGGTGATGGCGGCCCAGTTCGCCACCCCCGAGGCGATCAACTTCATGGCCAAGGAAGGGCGCGGGCTGATCTGCCTGGCGCTCACGCCGGAGCGCTGCGACGAGCTGGGGCTCGACCTGATGGCGGCCAAGAACGAGTCCGCCTTCTCC
>DATIOS010000205.1:0-38319 GCA_035472915.1 Thermoanaerobaculia bacterium | reverse complement strand
GAGCAGGCAGCAATCCCCCGCGACGCCCTTCGTCGTACGCGTACCGCGGGAGATCGAAAGGGCTTGGACGACGGTTTGCCGCAATTCGGGCCTTTCCCTTGCGCAGGTAATCCAGAAGGACGACCTTTGCCGTGCCCTGCTGCTTCTCTGCTTGGTAGCCGACGAAGCGTCCATCGGGATCGGAATCCTGACGACCGACCAGGATCGTTTTCTTGATCACGCCGCTACAGAGGTTTTGTCGAACAACAAGCTGGCGAGCGTTTGCCTGCGGATTGACCCCGAGAGGGTACGTGTGCTCCCAAAGCAACACACCTCACAACGGGGCATCACCATACGGTCCCTCAGCCACAACCTCGCCCTCTGCCCAGCGAGCGAGATGGAAGTCTTGTGGATTTCTCCCTTCGCCGTGTCGCCGAAGCGCAGGCTGGACGTCTTCAATCTCCTTCTCCTGCCATGGCCGCTACAGCTGTCCTCGAAAGACTTCGAGATCTGCTTGCCGGCCCCCCTGCCTATCCCCGAGCCTTTCCGTGTTTTCCGTTTTGCTCGTCAGGGGGCTGGCACGGACACCAAGCGGCTGGAGGAATTCCTGAGCAACGCCATCCAGCGGGCTCAAGAACAAGTAAAGCGTGTCGATGCAGTCGTCTTCCCCGAACTGGCCCTCACAGCCCAGGAGTACCTGATTGCGGAAAGGATCGCCATCCAGAACGACATCATGCTCATTGCCGGAGTCAATGGACAGGAAGGAGACCAACTTGGGTTCAGCACTCCTACCAACGCCTGCTTCATCCAGCCATTTGGCCTTACTCTTATCCCCAAGGAGAAAAAGGATTGGGTCGCGACCCTGCGCTCCCATCAGTCCAAGCACCACCGGTGGTTTCTGGATCGTAGCCAGGTTATCCAATACGGCCTCGGAGGCGTCCTGCCCGCGTCGAAGACCTGCTGGGAGCTGACCGATGTTGAGCAGCGCCGTTTGAATTTCGTCAACTTGGGCTCCTGGCTGACCCTGAGCGTCCTGATCTGTGAGGACTTGGCCCGGCAGGACCCCGTGTCAGAGATCCTGCGCGCTGTAGGTCCCAACCTCATCATCGCCCTCCTGATGGACGGCCCCCAACTCCGAAGTCGCTGGCCTTCCCGCTACGCCTCGGTGCTGGCGGATGATCCTGGAAGCTCGGTGCTGACGATTACGAGCCTCGGGATGGCCGGGCGGAGCCGTCCCGCCAGTTCCTCCGAGCCGGATCGGTCTCGCACCATCGCTCTCTGGCGCGATGTTCGCTACGGTGAGCGGGAGATCGAGCTGCCCAAGGACCACAACGCCTGCGTCCTGAGCCTGGTGTGCGAGACGATCGAAGAGTACTCTGCCGACGGTCGCGGGGACGGAGGCGCATCCCATTTCCCGGTCTTTGCCGGCTTGCACACCTTCGGGGTGTGACGACTTTACGAAGCTTGCGTTGACCGGCCTCTTGCGTTACCGTGGGGATGATAAGGAGGACCTATGTCTCCAAAGGTAAAAGCATCGGCCGTGGACCTCTCGACATTGGTTTCACTGGCTCGGGTGAAAGACAAGAGCGCGGTGAACCGCGTAAGGATTCTCCAGAATCTCACGTCGTCCTGGGCCAGGGGGCTGGCTGAGGCCATCATCGACGACGGTAATTCCGCAAGAAAGCTCTCCTTGAGCCGGAGGAGGGATCTGGCCAGCGTCCGCCAACTGGCTGGCGTGCCCTCTGAAGGGAACGAGCCCTCGTAGGGCTCGTGGTCGTGAAAACCACCTACCAAACCGCCCCTCTCCTACCGTCGCTGCGACGGCTGCAGGAAAGGGGCGGGTGAACCTTTGCTTCAGGCTACTTCAGCCAACTTTCAAGTCTACGGATCGGCTTCGGGCGGCGTCGGGGTGCCTGGCTCGCTCTTTTTCGCGGACCGGACCTGGTGGCGGATGGGAGCGGCTCCGAACTGCACCAGCAGCTCGTTGTTCGTTCCGAGTTGGGACTTGGCGTAGCCGCGCAGGCGCCGGGATGCTTCGTGGCCGTTCTTGATGAGGGTCGCGAGCTGCTGGGTCTGGCTTTGGCGCTGGGCCTGGTTGTTCTCCTGCTGGCTCTTCACCTCGCGGGCCTGGTCGAGGATGTCCTGCAGCACGTTCTTGAGCGGCTCGATGTTCGGCAGCCGAGCCGCCTGCGCCACGCAGGCGTTGAGCTGGCTCTCCCAGCTACGAAAGAGCTTGCCTTGTGCGTTGATGATGGGCATTCTGTTCCTCCTTTCTGTCGCTAAACGGTTTTTCGGTTTCGATCCGGCACCCAATGCGCCGGATCTCGTCTCTGATTCTGTCGTGCTATGCTGCCTGAAGCGTCGTAACCGTAATCCAGAAAGTCGGACCTGTCAAGGCATTTCTTGCCTGACATCGACGAAACTGCTAATCGAAATTTCCAAGTCGTCCCGGTCAACGCAGAAACGTCTGGCCACAGTCTGGGCGATCCAGACCTCGGTGCGAACGTCTCAGACCTTGGTCTGAATGATCTGGAGCTCGGTACGGAAGGCTCAGACCTCGGTGCGGATGACCCGGACCTTGGTACGGATGTCTCCGACCTGGGCCCGGAGGGTTCAGACCTGGGTCTGGATGTCTCCGACCTCGGTGCGGACGACTCAGACCACGGTCCGAATCGCTCCGACCTCGGTGCGAGTGGCTGAGACCGAGGTCTGAACCTTTCAGACCTCGGTGCAGAAGACCCGGACCTCGGTCTATCCGGCCGGCACGAGGCGGTTCGCCGCTGCGGCGTCGAGAATGGCGGCGTTCTCGGGGATGGAGAAGAGGTAGCGGTGGCGCAGCTGGCTCTCCAGCGGAGCGGCCTTCTTCATCAGCTCGTCGTAGGCCCGGTTCAGATAGTAGAGAGGATCAGCGGCGTTGAGGCGCCGGGTGCCGCGCAGGCCTTCCAAGCCGCGGTAGAGGCGGAAGTCCAGGGAGACGCCGTGTTGGGCGGGAGTGTAATGCTGGAGCTCGGCGTCGAGTTGCTGGCAGAGGTGGACGGTCAGCGAGCTGTCGCGCTGGACGAGCGCCAGCTCGAGTTGCCAGCCGTGGTCGATCAGAGCGGCGTTGGCGTCGCCGTGGCGGCGATGGATTTCCAGCGCGACGGCGAAGTGGTGCCGTGCCGTGTCGTATTGCTTCTGGCGGAGAGCGACGCGCCCCAGGAGCTGTTCGGCGTCGCCCAGCAGCGACAGCTCGGGCAGCAGGCTCAAGTCGAAGTGGGCGTGCCGCGCCTCGTCCTGGGCGGCGTCGACGTTGTTGAGATCGAGGTAGCTGGCGGCCACGGCCAGACGGGCGATGGCTTCGCCGGCGACGTCGCCTCGGGGCTCGCGCAGGACGAGCGCGCGGCGCAGTGCCCGCGCGGCGCCCGTCACGTCGCCCAGCAGGCTGAGCGTGCGCCCGATCCCCATCAGCGCGAAGCTCTCCTCGCCTTCCTCGCCGTGGTGCTCCAGCACCTCCGCGGCCTGGCGATAGAAATCGAGGGCTTCGGAGAAGCGGTCCATGGCCAGGAAGACGGAGCCGAGGGCCGAGAGAGAGGCGCCCAGGGCCTTCAGGTTCTCCTCCCGCCGCCGGGCTTCGAGGGCTCGCTGGTGGAGCGCCAGGGCATCGTTCAGGCGCCGCTCGTGCAGGGCCACGTTGCCGAGGTGGAAGAGGCAGGTGGCCGCGAGCTGAGTGGAGCCCAGTTTTTGAAAGGCTTCGAGGAGCTGTTCGAAAAGGGCGCGGGCCTCTTTCCGGCGCTCCTGGCGGGCGAGGATCTGTCCGAGCTGAAGCAGGAGGACAGCCTGCCGCGTGGGATCGGTTTTCAGCACCATCTTGAGGGCCTTGCGCAGCGTCTCCTCGCTTTCGGTGAGCCGGCTCTTCTGCAGGTCGAGCTCGGCCTTCAAGCTGGCGAAGGCGAGGTACTTGCGGGGCTCCCCGGCGGTGATCTCCAGGGCGCGCTCGATCTCCGGTTCCAGTCCTTCCAGGCGATTCAGACGCCGGGCCAGGGGAAGGAGGATCCAGAGGAGTTGGATTTCCGTGGCCTGGTCGCCGCCCCGCTGGCGGTGCCCTTCGAGCTCGCGCTTCAGCCCTTCGAGGATCTTGGCGGGAGGCGCGTTGCTCGCGCTCTCCTGGGCCAGCTCGAGGATGGGCGACACGGCCTGGGCACTGCCCGAAAGCAGGCTGTAAGCCTGCCAGAGCGCCCGCGGTTTCTCGCTCGCCGCCACCAGGCGCTCGCCCAGGACCTGCCGCAGGCTGGGCACCACCTCGGGCATCACCGTCTGGGTCAGGGCGCGGGAGAAGACGGGGCAGGCGAGATCGACTCCCAGCCCCCAGGCGGTGGGCGCGCGGTGGAAGATTTCCGCCGCCAGGAACGGAGCTTCCCAGTGCGGTGAAAGCTGGGCGCCCAGGAACAAGCAGGCGGAGGCCAGCTCCAGAGCCGGGACGGGCGTCTCGGCCAAGGCCAGCAGGCGAGCCGGCATCGAGTCGCCGAGGGCGCTCACTTCGGCTTCGAGATGCTGGATCAGCCGGAAGGAGGGCTCGAAGTCGGCGTCGCGGCTGCCGCTGTAGAAGAAGTTGCCGTAGTGCCGGCGCAGCCGCCGCTGCTGGATCATGCGCGCCAATCCCTCCTCCAGGGCAAACGGGCAGCGGCCCGCGGTCTCGACCAGCCGCTGCTGCACCTCGGCGGGCATGAGCAGGCCATGGAAGAGGCCGGCGGCCAGCGCCGTGGACTCGGCGGCCGTCAGCAGCGGCACCGTGACCTCGGGCGCGGCAGACCACGCCGCCGGTCCCCTGGTCCGCTTGCGCCCCACGAGGGCGATGCGGGCGTTGCGCCGGGCGCGCGGATCGAGGGTCAGCGCCTCGAGGAGCTGGAGGTCGGCGGGGGAGGCCGTTTGCAGGTCGTCGAAGACCAGACGCAAGGGAGCGCGGGAGCCGGTGGCGTTCTTCCACCGCTCCAGGGCGCGGGCCAGCAGGCAGGGGAGATCCACTCCCTCGGGCCGCTCGCGGTCGCCCAACAGCCAATCGCTGAAGCCCTCGAGCTCCAGCCGGGCGAGGGTCTGCCAGGGATCGTAGCCGCCGAAGCGGCTGCCGGTGAGGTGCAAGAGCTCGCGCAGCAGCTCGGCCGCGAGGTCGAATCCCGTGCGGGGCGATTTGATGGCGATCGACAGGTATGGGACGTTCGGCTCCGCTCCGGGCCCGAGGACCTGCCACAGGGTTCGCGACTTGCCGCAGCCCACAGGGCCCGAGACCCGCAGCACGGGGGCGTCGGCGTGCGCCGCCAGCTCCTTTTCCACCGCCGGCCGCTTGACGTAGTCGAGAGTGCGGCCCAGCAGGCGGGCGGTGTGCCAGGGCACGCCGTCCGGGCTGGGGCCGGAGAGTTGGAAAAGGGGGATGAGGCTTCCCGCCGCCAACTCGCAGGTGCCGGAACGCTCGACGCTCCAGCGCCACTCCAGCCGGCTGGCCGCGCGGCCGGTGAGATGGACCTGGCCGCCCGCGAGGCTCGCCGGCCGGCGTCTTTCGAGATCGTCGAGCAGCGGCTCGGGCTCGGCGGTGATTCCCTCGGGTCCAAGGCGCACCTGGCCCGGCACCACGATGATGGTGAGCCCGGCGGGTCCCTTTCGGCGGAGGCGTTCGGCGATGCGCACCGCCTCCTCCACGTCTCCGGGGTCGCCGGGGATGGGGAGCACGGCGAGCAGATGGGGACCGAGCTGGTGCAGACCCGGCGGATCGCCCAGGAGCGACCTCGCCATATCGGTGCACCGCTCGTCGCTGACGTGCAACAGAGCCGCGGGAATGCGCAGGGGGATATAGGACCCTTTGGACATCTTCTTTGTCTCGATGATTTCTTGGCAGACTATTCGCCGGACGTTAAGAAGAAGATTACGAACGCGGGAGGCCCTGCGTAAGCTTGCTCTTCGAGTTTTCCCGGGAGAGCTGTACCATTGCGGCACCGATGCTCTCGCTCAGATGCCATTCCAACCAGCCCGATGGGACTCGCGTCGGTCGCGTCGTGGAAGGCGCTGCAGGGGTGAGCGGGGAGGCAGGAGCTCCGGTGGCGAGCCAGGGGAGCGCCTGCCGGTTCCCGGGGAGTGAGGTGCCCGCCGCGCGCGTCCTCGGTTGGGACCGCCGCTTCCCGCTCGGCGATCTCTCCGCAGCCTGGGGCGGCCGGTCGCCGGCGCGGCGGCGGCATCGTCTGCCGTCAACGATCGCCGCCGAGAATTCCGAAGGGATCGAAAGGAAGAACCGCTCGATGTTTTGTTGCGTCGGAATAGAACACGCCTCGGTCTGCGAAAACATAAGGTTTGCCTGAAACCACTGATTTCACTCTTTTTCACACGCTCTTCAATCTCTATGACTGATCCGTTACGATACGCAGCCGTTCCTAGCCTCCACCGATTTAAGAAGGGAGACGAGGCCCGGCCGATGAGTGATGTTGTCCAAAAATTCTGGGGCTTCTGCCACACGCTGCGGCATGACGGTATCGACTATGGTGATTACATCGAACAGATCACCTATCTGCTTTTCCTCAAGATGGCGGATGAGCGCGGAATCGATCTCAGCCGCATCGCCGTGCCGGAAGATGGAAAGTTGGCCTACGACTGCTCGTGGCCGGTGCTGTCAGGGGAAGACCCGTCGTCTCTCATCCCTCACTACACGGGAGTGTTGAACACGCTGGGCTGCCAGCCGGGGCTGCTGAGCGACATCTTCAAGGAGGCGGTGTCGCGCTTCAACAATCCGGCGAATCTTAAACGATTGATCGATCTCATCGACGAGACGGAGTGGACCGCGCTGGAGGTGGATCTCAAGGCCGCGGTGTTCGAGGGACTGCTCGAAAAAGCGGCGAGCGAAGGCAAGAAGGGGGCGGGTCAATATTTCACGCCGCGGCGGCTGATCCAATCCATCGTGCGCTGCGTGCGTCCGGATCCGCGAGAGAGCCCCGACTTCACGATCTGCGATCCGGCGTGCGGCACCGGCGGCTTCCTGGTGGTGGCCTACGAGTGGTTCCTCGCCGAATCCCGCGACAGCGCTCCCGACGCGGAGCTGCTGCGCCGAATGCGCTGCGGTACCTACTTTGGGCAGGAGCTGGTGATCCGCCCGCGGCGGCTGGCGTTGATGAACCTTTTCCTGCACGAGCTGGAGCCCGAGATCAAGCAGGGCGATTCGATCGACCTGCTCCCCGGCAAACGGCGGTTCGACGTCGTGCTCACCAATCCGCCGTTCGGCAACAAGGGGGCCAATCAGGCGCCGGAGCGCGGCGATCTGGCGGTCAAGACCTCGAACAAGCAGCTCAATTTCCTGCAGCACGTGATGACGTTACTGAAGCCCGGCGGCCGCGCGGCGGTGATCGTTCCCGACAACTGCCTGTTCGCCGATCAGGCGGGAGAAGTGTTCCGGCAGCTCACCCACGACTGCAATCTGCATACGGTCCTCCGCCTGCCCAACGGCACGTTCACGCCTTACAGCGCCGGCACCAAGACCAACGTCGTCTTCTTCACCAAGGGGCAGCCCACGGAGACGGTGTGGGTCTACGACGCGCGCACCAACGTGCCGCGCATCACCAAGAAGGACCGGCCGTTGACCCACGATCACCTGCGCGCCTTCGAGGAGTGCTACGGCCGAGATCCTCTGGGCGGCTCCCGGCGCTCGGCGGCCGACTCGAAGGAGGACCGTTGGCGGCCGGTTTCCATCGCCGAGGTCCGCGCCCGCGATTTCAAGATCGACGGTCTCAAGTGGCTGCGAGAGGAGTCGCTGGACGACGAGCTGCCCGAGCCCGAGGAGCTGGCGACGGAGGCGATCACCGAGCTGCGCAAGGCCGTCGCCGAGCTGTCCTCGATTCTCCTGCTGCTGGAAGACGACGCGGAGCCGAAACGGCCGCGAATCCTGCAGGGTAGCTCGTGACCAGCGCCGTCTCCGATTGGGAAATCGGCCGTCGCGAGGGCGAGCTGCCCGAGGGATGGGCGGAGACCACTCTGGAAGAGATCGTCGTCCACGTTTTGGGCGGCGACTGGGGCGAGCCGCCCGAGGCCGTGGAGAGGGATCCGGAGCTGGCTCGGGTGCGCGTCGTGCGGAGCACCGAGTTCCGCGACTGGCATCGCGCCAAGGGGGCCACGGCCGCGGCGCGGGCGATCAAGCGCACGAGCCTCGCCAAGCGCCAGCTGGCCGCGGGCGACCTGGTGGTGGAGGTCTCGGGCGGCGGCGCCGGCCAGCCCGTGGGCCGCACGCTGGTGGTCGACGAAGAGGCTCTCCTGCGCGCCGACGCGCCGCTCATCTGCAGCAATTTCTGCCGGCAGATGCGGCTTCACCCCGAGGTCGATCCCGGCTACGTCCACCTCGCCCTCAACTATCTCTACCTGAGCGGCAGCTTCGACGAGCACCAGACGCAGACGACGAACATCCGCAACCTCAACTTTTCGAGTTTCCTTTCGGGGGTGATCCTCCCCCTGCCGCCGCGTGCCGAGCAGACGCGGATCGTCGAGACGGCGCGCGAGCTCCTGGCGCGCGTGCAGCGGGTGCAGGAGAGCCTGGCGCGAATCCCGGAGACCCAGCGGCGCTTCCGCCAGGCCGTGTTGGCCGCGGGCTATTCGGGCCGCCTGACGGAGGACTGGCGCTCCGGGCGGCCTGATCTCGATCCAGTGCACGGCCTGCTGCCCTCGGCCTTCGCGTTACGCTGCGAGGAGTATGCGCTGGCCTGTCGCGAGGCCGAGGCCTACGACCGCCGGGCGCCGCGCCGGCCGAAGAATCTGGCGGCTACGAGCTGGGAGGCGCCGGAGCCTCTGGAGCCGCCGGAGGTCCCGGAGGGCTGGAGCCTGGTGGCTCTCCAGGACGTCATTCGCCGCGCCCAGTATGGCTTGTCGGTGAAGGCGAACCGCGATTCCAGAAACAGCATCGCCATGCTGCGCATGGGCAACATCCAGGAGGGGCGCATCGACGCTTGCGACCTCAAGTACGTGGGCCTCAAGCCGGCCGACGCCGAAGCCTACCGGGTGCGGCGGGGCGACATCCTGTTCAATCGCACCAACAGCCCTGAGCTGGTGGGCAAGGCCGCGGTCTACGAGCTCGACCTCGCGGCGGTTTTCGCCTCCTATCTGGTGCGCATCGAATGTGACGAGCGGCTCCTCTCCAGCCATTTCCTCTGCGGCTGGATCAACTCGCCGTGGGGCCGGCGCTGGGCGCGGACGGTGCGCACGGACTGCGTCAGCCAGTCGAACATCAACGTCTCGCGCCTGCTCACCTTGCCGGTGCCCGCGCCGCCGCTCGCCGAGCAGCACGAGATCGTGCGGCGGGTCGGCGAGCTGTTCGCTTTCGCCGACGAGGTGGAGCGGCGGGTGGCGATGGCCGACGAGCGGGAGCACAAGCTCTGGCGAGCTCTCCTGGCCCGCGCCATGCACGGCGAGTTGGTGCCCACCGAGGCTGAGCTGGCACGCGCCGAAGGGCGATTCTTCGAGCCGGCGGCGGATCTCCTCGACCGCGTCGGCGCCCAACGCCTGGCCCGGGCGCGCTCGGAGGGCGAGGCGCCGAACGCCGAGGAGGCGATTTCCGAGAGCATCCTGGCTGCCGTCCGTCAGGCCTGTTGGGGAGCGGGAGCGTTGCCGCGCGAGGAGCTGATCGTGCGCGTGGCCGCTCGCCTCGGTCGCCCAAAGCTCGGCAAGAGCGTGCGCGCCCATCTGGAAAAGCACTTGGAGATCGCGCTCGCGCGCCGCATCGTGACCCGTGAGGGTGATCTCATCGCCGGCTCGACGCCGACTTTCGGCCGCTATGACTATCAATTCCTCGTGCTCACGGCGCAGACCCTGCTGCGGGGCGTCGAGCTGGAGCAGGGTGAGCTCGTCCGCGCCGTGGCCGCCCATCTCGGTTTCAGCCAGGTCACCTTCGCCATTCGTGTGCGGATGGAGCGGGTGTTCCACTGGGCCTTGCAGAACGGGATGCTGGAAGCGCGAGGCGAGCGCGTCTACTTCAACCACCCGAACAGCCCGTAGCGCTTGGGCGCGCTCAATCCGCCGCGGTCTCGGCGTGCAGGCGCGACAGCAGGCGAGCTTCGACGTCTTCGTCGCGCTCGGGCTCGCGGAGGATCTCCCGCAGGGCGAACACCGCGGCGGAGAATTCGCTGCCGAAACGCTCGCAGTCTTCGCAGTCCTTCACGTGCTCCTGAATGCGGTGGGCGCGGTCGGCCGGCAGCTCGCCGTCGAGGAACGCCGTGAGCTCGGCCAGCACTTCGCCGCAGTGGAGCCCGGCCACCATCCGGTCGTTGCGGTCGCCGGGCTCTTCCCGATCGCCGTCGCCGGCGGCTTCCCGCAGCTTCGTCATCAGCCGCAGGCGGGCGCGGTGCAGCCGGTTGCGGGCCGTGCCCTCGGAGAGCCCGGCGACGCCGGCGGCGTCCGCCGGCGACAGCCCTTCGAGCTCGCACAGAATGAGGATCTCGCGGTCTTCGGTCGAGAGCCCCGCCAGGGCGCCGGCCAAGGTTTCGGCGTCCACCAGGCGATCGACGAAGCTCTGATCCTCGATCCCCCAGCCGGCGGCCTTCCCCTGCTCCCGCAACGAGACGAAGGGCGTCGGATCGTCCGCCCAGCGCCGGTGGCGGCGGTAGATGGCATGGCGGGCGATGGACAGCAGCCAGATGCGGGCCGAGGCGTCGTAGCGGAAACGGGCGGCGGCCCGCCAGACGGCCAGGAAGGTCTCCTGGATGGCCATCTCGGCATCCGTTTCGTCGTGGGCCAGGGCGCGGGCGAAGCGGAATACCGCGGCCTGGTGGCGCCGGGCGAGCCGCTCGAAGGCGGCGCGGTCTCCCGCCGCCGTGCGGCCGATGAGCGTCGCGTCGCTGACCCTGGCGTCGTCGCCCTCGGCGTTGGCCGTGAGCGCCGGCCCTGGACTGGACGGGCGGTGCGGATCTCCTTGCATACCGATGGCGAGATCTTACACTGCGCGGCGCCGCCGGGAGCCGGGCCTACTTCAGATACCTCTCGAACAGCTTGTAGATCCGCCGGTACTCGTCGAGCCAGCTGGTGGGCTGGACGAAGCCATGGCTCTCCACGGGATAGATCGCGGTTTCGAAATTCTCCTTTTTCAGCTCGATGAGCCGCTGCACCAGGCGCACGTTATCTTGGAAGAAAACATTGTCGTCCAGCATGCCGTCGCAGATCAGCAGCGGCTTCCGGAGGCCCGCCACGTATTCGATCGGCGAGCTCTTGGTGTACGCGTCCGGGTCCTCTTCCGGCCGGTTGAGGATGTTCGAGGTGTAATCGTCGTTGTAGTAGGTCCAGTCGGAGACGGGGCGGAGAGCGGCCCCGGCGGCGAAGAGGTCGGGCGCGCGGAAAAGGGCCATGTAGGTCATGAAGCCGCCGTAGGAGCCGCCGTAGACGCCCACCCGTTTGGGGTCGACGCTCTTGTGGGCCACCAGCCAGGCGACGCCGTCCTGCAGGTCTTCGAGCTCGGGATGACCCATCTGGCGGTAGATCGCCGTGCGCCAGGCGCGGCCGTAGCCGGCGGAGGCGCGGTAGTCCATGTCGATCACCACATAGCCGTGGCGGGTGAGCAGGGTGTGGAACATGAACTCGCGGAAATAGCTCGACCACCCGAAGTGCACGTTGTGCAGATACCCGGCGCCGTGAACGAACATCACCGCCGGGTACTTCTTCGCCGCGTTGAAATCCTTCGGCGTGTAGACCCGGCTGTAGATGGGCGCCGGCGCGCCGTGGGTGGAGGCAATGGGCACGACCTCCGGCACCGCCCAGTCCTCGGCCAGGAAGGCGGCGGTGCGGGTCTGGGTCACCGGTTTGGCCTCGGCTGCTGGCTGCGCGGGCTGAATGTAGAGCTCGTCGGGCCGGGTGGTGCCGGAGTGGGTGAGGAGAAGCCGGTCTTCGTTCGGCGACAGCTCGAACGTGTTGAGCCCTCCCAGGTGGGTGAGCTGCTCCGTCTTGCCGGTTGCCGCGTCGACGCGCCAGACGTCGTAGTTGCCAGGGTGTTGGACGTTGGCCAGGTAGTAGATCGAGCGGCCGTCCCAACTGCGTTCGGGCTCGGCCACCTCGAAGTGCCCTTCGGGTGTAAGCGGCCGGATCTTGCCCGTCTTGGTGGACAGGAGGTAGAGGCGGGACCAGCCCCCTTCCTCGGAAAGGAAGTAGAGCGTTTCATTGTCCTTGAGCCAGCCCTGGACATTGAAGTCCCAGTTGATCCATGCCGGGTCGGTCAGCCGGTGGCGGGATTTGAGCTTGCGGCTGCCGGCGTCCCAGGTGGCGATCCAGCGGTCCTTGTTGTCGCGGGAGCGCACCATGACGGCGAGCTGGCTGCCGTCCTCCGACCAGGAAAGACCCGATATCTCCACGGGGCGCGGCTCGGGCTTCTTGTCCTTCTCTTCCTTTTCTTTCTCCTTGTCTTTGTCCTGGTCCTTCGTGGCCGCGGTCTTGGCGGCCAGCTTTTTGGCGTCCTTGTCCTTCCCCTTTTCTTCTTCCTGGGTGGCCTCGTCTTTGTCCTGTTCCTTCTCGTCGTCCTTGGCCTCGCCGTCCTCCTTTGCCTCGGCCTTCTTCTTCGCCTTCTCCGCCTCCTTGCGGGCCTTGGCGGCATCCTTCAGCGACTTCAGGGGATCGTCCTTGATGCCGGGGAGGGTTCCGAGGTCGAGGTCGATGCGCACGTGCTTGGCGAGGTCGAGGACCGTGAGAGAGTGGGGCGAGGAACCTTCGGCGCCGACTTTGGAGCGGACGTCCTTGCTCTCCACTTCGCCGCTCTCGGTGACGTAGGCCGGCATCTTCGAGGGCTTGAGCTGGTCGTCCCGTTTGGGGGCGGTGACCACCGCGAGCCACGCACCGGAAGGGGACAGGTGGGCTTCCTCGATGGTGACCTTCTTGCCGAAGTACCAGGGGAGAGGCGGCCGGGTGGGATCCGCCTTCTGCCTGGACCGCTCTTCCGCGAGGTCCCGCTTCTCCTTCTCCTGCTTCTGCCGGATGACGTCGAAGAGGCGGGTCTGCTCCGCCGCCAGCAGCGTCGGATCGTCCTTCTCGGCAGGGTCCTTGTCCAGCCGGATGTCGGCCGGCTGCGAGGTGAGCCCGGAGCTGATCTCGTAGACGAAAACCGCGGGGCCGCGGCGGAACTCGAGGCGCTGGCCATCCGCCAGGAAGTGGGGATTGCTCTCTTTCTCTCCTGTGCGGGTGATCTGCCGGATGGCGCCGGTCGTCAGGTCCTTGAGGAAGATGTCGCCTTCCCGTGCATAGACCTTCCATTTGCGGTCGAGGCTGCGGTCGCCGCCGGGAGCGTCCATCTTGCCGCGGTCGGCGGCCTCGATCTTGACCGTCTGGCCCGTGGTGAGATCGACTCGAACCAGGTCCTTGGGATTCCTGCCTTCGCCGTCGCGCTCCCGCTCGTAGAAGATGGTGCGGCCGTCGTCCGCCCAGTAGGCGTTCTCGGGCGGATTCCCGATCCAGTCGGGGTCGGCCATGATCCGTTCCAGGGTCAGCGGCGGCGGGCTTGCTGTGGAATTGGCCGCAGCCGGCGGCACGGCGCCGGCTGGCAGGGAGATCAGGAGGCAGAGGGATGCGGCGGTGAAACGGAGTTTCGGGTTCCGGTGCATTTCGGGATTTTCCTCGCGCGAAGGTCCGGCGGGATCATCCCATGCCTGGGAGGGCGGTGCCAACCGTGGCCAAGGGAGAAGGGACGAAAGGGACGACAGAGACATCAGGGACAGGATGCTCGTGTCCCTGCCGTACCTTGCCGGCCGCCGCCTGCTACTTGGCGGCCCGCTGCTCGGGCGACTGCTGGCCGGTGACCTTGAGGGTGCTGAGGACCGTCTGGAGCGTCTGTTCGTTCTTCTCGAAGTTGGCCTCCGGCGAGTTCATCAGGAAGATGACGATGTCCTTTTCCCGGGGAATGGCCACCCAATGCTGGGTGGTGCGGACCGTGCCCTTGCCGTCGATGGCCGCGCCGTTGCCGTTGCCGGTCACCACCAGCGAGAAGGCGCGCATGCCGGCGACGTCGATGACTTCCTTCTTCTTCACCTCGGCGCCCAGGCCCTTCTCCAGAGCCTGGGCGCTCTGCTCGAGCAGCACCCGCGGGCTGTAGGGCTGCCCAACCGTCTGCACGAAGACGACAACCGAGGCGACGTTGTCCGGCGACCAGGCGCAACAGATGTTGCCAGGCACGTTGAAGCCCTTCGGATCTCCCTGTTTCCAATCCTGAGGTGGCGCGAAGGAAAGTCCGGCCTCCTCAGGGGTGATGATCTTCTTCTCGGGTGCGGCTGGCGGCTGCGCTTGCGGCGTCGTTGCCGGCTGCCCCTCGGCGGGCGTCGTTGCCGGCGGCGGCGTGGCGGTGGGCTGACCCTGCGGCGGCGGGGTTTGGCTCGGAGGCGCCTGGGCCAATGCTCCAGCCGGAAGGAGCACCGCCGCCATCAAGCTGGCTGCGACCGCGAAAGCCTTGATGTTGAAAATCATGATTTTTCCTCGGCTCTGTCAAATGGCATCGAACCAATGCCGGGTTGATTTTGAAATCTCGGGATCGCTGCGCCAACCGGCGTGGATCGCCCCCCTGCACGAAGCAACAACGAGGCCTGCCGTCCCCTTATTTCGCCCCAAACTCATCCCATCATGCACCTCCCATGCCTGCGCTTGGGCGATCCTAGCGTCCGCTTCCGAAGCTCGCCGATTGTAAGCGAGGAACCCGGGCCTCAGGCGATCCGTCCCTGTTTCCGCAGCCGGTCCAGGTGAGCGAGGATCTGGCGCTGGGCGAGCGGCCAAGCCTGGGGAGGCACGTCCTCATAGACGGTGGGGAGCATCTCGGCGGGTTCGCGCAGGCCCGCGTTCCAGGCTTCCAGGATGCGCTCCTCGCGCCAGCGCCGGTGCTTGAGGTACTCGCGCAGCTTGGCGTCCGCGTTCTTGATCGTCGGACCGTGACCGGGAAAGAGAGTGTCAGGGTGAAGCGCCGCCAGCTTGGCGAGCGAGCCCAGGTAATCATCCATATCCCCCTCAGGGGGATCGACGACGATCATGCTCACTCCGGAAACCATGTCACCGCACAGCAACGATCCCTGCTCCTCCTCCAGGAAACAGAGGTGTCCCCGGGCATGACCCGGAGTGTGGATCACCTGGACGGAGTAGTTTCCCCCGAGCACAACCTGCTGGCCGTCCTGAAGCTCGCCGTCGATCTTGATTCCCCGTCCGGCGAGCCGCTCCGCCGTCAGCGGATGAGCCAGGACGGGAACGCCGAGGGTGCCGCGCAGCCTTTCGACGCCGCCCACGTGGTCTGGATGGTGGTGGGTGAGCCAGATGGCCGTGACCCTGCGGCCGAGCCGCTCGCGGGCGGCGGCCAGCGCCTGCTCAAGACCGCCCAGCTCCGCTTCGGAGGAGGCGCCGGGGTCCACCAGGACGCAGTCGTGGATTCCCAGAAGGTAGGCGTTGGTGGTCGCCGCCGGCGGGAGCGTGTAGGTGAGGAGGGGGAACATCAGGACTCCGGGGCGCATCTCCACGCGGCGAAGGGGGCCGAGGAAGGTCTCGGCCGGATCGCGCAGGCGGCCGAGGCCGCGGGTCGGGCCGTCCTGACTGAGCACCTCCAGAACATGGAGGATGGGCGGCGCCGCCAGCACGCTCCCTCGCCGCCACGCTTCCCAGGCTTCGGCGGCGAGAATCCACGCGCCGTGCTCGAGCTCGCCCTCGATCACCGCCGGCTGGGCCGGAGCGTTGGGAGGCCATTCCAGAAGGAAGAAGCGGTTGTCGAAGCGGATGGGCGCAAAGGGCGGCGTCACCCAGCGGCCGGCATACACCAGGGGCGAGGCCTCGAGCTTGACGTCCAGGGACTTGAGAATGTCGGCAAAGGTGCGTTCACCCGCGAGCAGAGCCTTGCGCAGATCGGGAAGCTCCTCGGGATCGACGGCCGGAGTGGACAGCAGGATCCCAGTCTCCTCGAAAAGCTCGCGTAGGGCACAGGCGACGAGGCCCGGCAAGAGGTCTGGTCCCGCCTCGTCGACACTGCGTAGAGTTGCCGGAAGACTCGCGGCCGGCGGCGCATTCGCGGCGAGCTGCGGCTCGCCGGAGATCGGAAGAGCGGCGTCGGAGCGCGACATTCCGCCGCCAGGGAACGCGTGCCAGCCGCCCATGAAGGCGAGCTGCTCCGCCCGCTTCACCCAATAGACTTCAAAGTCGTTCTGGCCGCCCCCCTCCAGGCGCCGCCAGAGCACCACGGAAGCCGAGCTCCGCGGCGGCGGCAGGGCGCCCGCCTCGGGCCCCAAAGGGCGTCCCACCACGTTCTCGTAGAGGTTGCCGGAAGGAGCGTCAGCCATGGCCGGCTTATACCACGGCCTCGCGTAGGCCGGTATTGTCAGGGGAAGGAGATCAGAAGCTCAGGCCTTCGGTCAGAGCAAGCTGAACCGCCGCGTTGACAGCTTGGCGAAAAATATAAGGATGGAATGGATGCCGAGCCCCCTGATCGCGTTCCAGTTTGGTTACGGCTCGGCTGAGCTTTCGGGTTACTGCCTTCAGCGTCGAAAATTCGGGTTGTTGACCTTGCGTGCCAAAACAATCCAGGACGCACCGCAGGATTCCGTCCTGGGTTCCTTCATGGATGTGTGGATCGAAACCGTTGAAGTCGCTCAAGCTGGCTTGCAGCCGATGCGACCGCTCCTCGAAGACGAAGAAGCTGTGCGCTCGCTCTCGTCCAATGGCGTAGGCGAGCCCCAGCTCGAAAGGCATGTTGAAGCGCGGGACTCGCAGCGGACCGGACACCGAAACCCGGCTGAGATCGTGGATCGATGCACCGCAGCTCGCGATCAGGCCGTAAATCCTGTCCAGACGATTCTGGCTTCCGCTGGGGACTTCCAGCACGCAGCGTGGCGCACATCCCACTGCGGTGAGGCCCGCTAACAGGGCAACCAGCAGCGGCCTGTAGCCCTCATCGAAGGGAATGTTGAGGAAAACGGTTTGACGGGTCGTAGCGGCCGAAGATCTCAGCGTCTCAGCCCTTGGGGGTCATAGCCCTGACTCTTTCGCAGGACTACGCCTGACCTTTTCCTTCGGCGCTTTTTCGGCTTTGATGTAGCCTAGCTCCAAGAGGACCTTGGTCACCAGGGCGGCATCTTTCTTGGTGACTCCGACGTTGCGAGAGATCTGCTCGGCGGTGAGAGGGACCACAATGTGCTTCTTGGTCCGAGTCTTCCGCGTGGTCGTACGGGGCTGCTTCGCGAGAGGAGCGACTGCCTCTTTCATGTCCCGATGATAGCACGCCCCTTTCGCGCCGCTGGCATTCCTTGCCGTGAGTTGCATTCCTTTGTCTGCATCGGAAGAGAGTCGCGGGCAGCCGAGCTTTTGACAGCCCCAGCCGTTCATGGGATCGTCTCACCCGGCCCCCAATTCTCCGGCCCCGGAACCAACCGGCTGCCGGCGCAGGCGACAAGGCAGGATCATGGCTGTTCTTTCCGCGGCGGAGCGTGCGACGCTCCAGTCGGTCTGCACCGCGTTCCTTCCCGCCCTGGCTCCTCAGGAAGGAGACGATCCGCGGCTTTTCGCGCTCGACGCCTCCGCCTTGGGCTTGACCGCGGCGATGGAGGAGACGATCGGCGCGCTCGGCGACGACAAGCAGGCGGAGCTTAGCCGGCTGCTGGGGCTGCTGGGGACCCCGGTTCTGCCTCTCCTGCTGACCGGCCGGTTGCGGCGCTTCGCAGCCATGCCTCAAGCGGAGGCGGAGCGCTTCCTCCTCGCCATGTCGAACAGCCGGCTGTCTCTACTGCGGACCGGATTTCAGGCCCTGAAGCGGCTGGCCACCTTCTTCTTCTACTCGCTGCTATCCGCCGGAGAGAACCCAACCTGGCCGGCGATCGGTTACACGTCCTCGCCACGGCGCCCGGCGAGGCCGGCGGGCCTACGGCTGACGTCGATCGCCGCGCCCGCCACCTTCGATTGCGACGTCTGCGTCATCGGCTCGGGAGCGGGCGGTGGAGTGGTGGCCGCCGAGCTCGCGGCGGCGGGACGCAAAGTGGTCGTGCTGGAAGCGGGCGCCGGCCTTCAGGCCCCCGACTTCGATCAGCTCGAGTTGCCGGGCCTGCAGAACCTCTATCTCGACGCCGGCCTCACGGCCAGCAGTGACCTGGGAATGGCCATCCTCGCCGGTGGCGCGCTGGGCGGCGGCACCACGATCAACTGGCAAACCTCCCTGCCCCTCCCCGACGAGGTCCGAGCCGAGTGGGCCGAGAGCTCCGGCTGCCCGCACTTCACCCAGGAAAGCTTCACGCACTCGCTTGCGGCGGTGATGGCGCGGCTCAATGCCGGCACCGGCGAGAGCGAGGTCAATCCCAACAACGCCAAGCTTCGCGACGGCTGTGACGCCCTCGGCCACCACTGGACGATCCTCGCCCGCAACGCGCGGGGCTGCGATCCGGAGCAGTGCGGCTATTGCACCTTCGGCTGCCGGCTGGGTGCCAAGCAGTCGACGGCCGTCACCTATCTCGCCGATGCCCAACGGGACGGTGCGGCGGAGATCGTCGTCCGCTGCTGTGCCGAGCGGGTGCTGTGGCGGAACGGCAAGGTGACGGGCGTCAACGCCGTCGCTACGGAGGAGGGCACCGGCCGGCAGCATCCGGTGCAGATTTCGGCCCCTGTCGTCGTCGTCGCGGCCGGCAGCATCCATTCGCCGGCGCTTCTTTTGCGTTCCGGCCTCGACCTGCCGGCGCTGGGCCGGCATCTGTATCTTCACCCGGCGACCTCGGTGGCCGGCGTTTACGAGGATGTCATCGAGACGTGGAAGGGTCCGCCGCAAAGCGTGCTGTGCGAGGATTTCAGCCACTTGTCCGGCCTCTATGGCTTCCGTTTGGAAACGGTGCCGGCTCATCCTGGATTGCTGGCGCTCGCCACCCCGTGGCATGGGGCGAGAGAGCACCGTCGGGAGATGCAGAAAAGCGCCCACAAGAGCGGTTGGGTCGTCCTGGTTCGCGACCGGCGGGGCGGCCGGGTCCGCGCCGGACGCGATGGGCGGCCCGTCGTCGAGTATCAGCCGGACCGCGAGGCCCATGCCCACCTGCGGCAGGGAGTCGCGACCGCGGCGCGCCTGCACTTCGCCGCCGGAGCGCTCGAGGTGCTGGCCCTTCACAGCCGTCCGCACCAGCTCCGGCGGGGCGCCGGCCTCACCCCGGCGGCGATCGACGCCTTCTGCGATCGCCTCGCCGCCAGTCCCCTCGACCGCAACCGGTCGCCCATCTTCAGCGCTCATCAGTTGGGCACCTGCCGGATGGGGAACGACCGCCGCAGCGCGGTGTGCGACGAGAACGGCGAGGTCTTCGGCGTGCGCGGCCTCTACATCGGCGACGCCAGCGCCTTCCCGGTCTCCTCCGGCGTCAACCCGATGATCACCGTCATGGCCCTCGCCCACCACACCTCCCAGCGGATCAAGGCGTCTTCGCGGGAGCCGCGATAGGTGCCGTCGGCCTATCTAAAGGATGGCGTAGATCGTTTGGACCGCCGTCGTCGCCGCCAACCTTCCGACGCTCACCGTCACGACACGGTTCAGCCAGTCGAGCTTCTCCGCCGCCGTCTCGAAGAGCGGCGTCGTGCGGAAGTAGTACTCGGCAGGATCGACGTCCTCCCCGGCGGCAATGCGCTGTAAGGTCTCGGGCGAGAGGAGGAGGATGCCCCGGGAGACGAGAAAGATGGGATGGCCATCGTCAGTGCGGAGCGTCAATCGGATATCGAGGGTCCGAGCTCCGTCCGGCCGCAACAGGAGCCAGTCCCCACCTCCGGGAAGGACCTCGCCCCGAAGCTTCGGTCCCGAGAAGCTTCCGCCCTTGACATAACGGATCCGGCGGTCGCCGTTGGGCGTAGGTCCTACGACCTGAATCGGTTCCAGAACCAGGCTCATCTCAAACAACAACTCACTTGCCAGGCCGGCCATGATGACCTCCGGAGCGCCCCAGCGCGCAGGAACCGTTACAGAACAAGAATCGGTTTCCCACTTGGAGCACTGCGAAGAGAATAGTCCCCCCGGCTGCCGGCGTTGGATACAATGTCGGTGTCTCGTCACCTGCCCGCCACGGGTTGGGCGATTCTTTCCGCAGAGGAGAGCCCCGATGAAGCCTCCCGAGATCGTTCGGCTGACCCCCGGCAAGCGGGTGCTGTTCCTCACCAAGGATCCGGAGCTGATCCGCCGCCAACTGAAGGGCGAGCTGGACCTCCGCATGGAGGATCTCCGGGTCGAGGAGCTGCTGGACGATATCAACACCGACGCCATGACCCCGGCGTGGGTGTGCTTCAGCCACCGGCCGGAGGACATAGCCCGCGACGCCTACGCCGGCCTGATCGTCGACGGCAAGCGCCTGTTCGAGCGTGACGCCCTGATCAACGGCAACTTCGAGGTCATCGTCTCCGGCTATCGCAAGGGAGTCGGCAGCTCCCGCGAGACCGCCGTGCAGGCGGAGAAGTGGTCCGGCATCCGCATCGCCATCGCCGCCTCCTTTGCCCCGATTCATGCCCGCAACAACATCTCCCAGGGCGTGTTGATGGGCGATCACGAGGTGATCCGCCGGCTGCAGGCGGGGGAGGGCATCCCGCTCGACGAGTTCTGCGACGGCTGGGACCCGATCACCCGGATCGTCATCCGTCAGGGCGGCCTCTTCCCGTTCTCGAAGGCGCTGGCCGCGGGCGAGATCGAGCTGCCCAAGCCGCACACCGGGCCGCGCCCCATGACCATGGCGGAGAAGATCCTCGCCCGTCACCTGTCCGGCGAGGGACCCCACTATGTCAAACCGGGCGACGCCGTGGTGGTGTCGGTGGACGGCGGCTACTCCCACGAGTTCACCACCGCCCAGGTCCATTACTTCCTGGAGCAGGAGTACGGCCCGGGCTACAAGGTCAAGAACCCGGCGAAGCTCGCCGTCTTCGAGGACCACCTCATCTACGCCGACGAGGTGCCGAAGATGCGCGTCTTCCTCGACAAGATCGAAACCCTGCGCCAGCTCCAGCGAGAGTTCCAGGCCCACACCGGCGTGCGCAACTTCTCAGCCCAGAACGGCGTCTCTCCGGGCATCTGCCACGAGGTGGCGCGCGAGTTCCTGATCGAGCCTGGCGACTTCATCCAGGCGACCGACAGCCACACCTGCATGGGCGGCGTCAACAACGCTCTCACCTGGGGCGTCGGCTCCACCGAATACGCGGATCTCATCTACCAGGGTTTCACCCAGGTCGAGGTCCCCGAGTCGATCCGCTTCGAGCTGACGGGCAAGCTTCAGCCGGGCGTGACGGCCAAGGACCTGATGCTTTATATCCTCTTGAATCATGCCCGCCCGCAGGCCACGCTCGACCGGGTGATGGAGTTTGCAGGTCCCGGGATTTCGACCCTCTCGATGGACGAGCGGGCGACTCTCACCAACATGGCGACCGAATGCGCGGCGAAGACGGCCATCGTCATCGCCGACGACGAGACCTGGCGTTGGCTCGCCGAGTGGCGGCCGGGCGTCGACCTCGAGCGGCTGAAGGCCCGCGCGGTGGCTCCCGACGAGGGTGCGGAGTACGCGGGCGGCGTCCACTCGATCGATCTCTCTTCCCTGCGGCCCATGGTGGCCCACCCGGGCGACCCGGACCATGGCGTCCCTTCCGATCCGACCAACGGCGCCTGGGTTGACGAGATCGGCGACGTGCGCATCGACATCGCCTACGGCGGGAGCTGCACGGCGGGAAAGATCGACGACCTGATCTTCTATCACCAGGTGGTCAAGGAAGCGGTGGACGCCGGCCTCAAGGTGGCTCCCGGCGTGCGCTTCATGATCCAGTGCGGTTCCCAGGCGGTAGAGCGCTTCGTCTGGGAGAACGGCCTCGCCGACACCTTCGTGCGAGCGGGCGTGCAGCTCATCCACCCCGGCTGCGGCGCCTGCATCGGCTGCGGGCCGGGTGTCTCGGAGAGCGCCGACGAGGTCACCGTCAGCGCCATCAACCGCAACTACAAAGGCCGCTCCGGCCCCGGCAAGCTCTGGCTCGCCTCGCCGCTCACCGTCGCCGCCTCGGCCTTCACCGGCAAGATCACGGCCTACACGCCGGGCATGTTCCAGAAGGTCGCGGAGCAATCTCCGGCCTTGAGCCCGGCGTAGGCCCTAGAACCGCCACCTCACCGAAGCTCCCCACCGCTGCTCGCGGGTGGTGTAGGTACCCGTGCGGCCGGGGTTCGCGAGCTCCTGGTTGGCGGATCCGCGGTTGCTGTAGGAGAAGTAGGAGTAGGCCATGTCGAACGAGATCTGGGGGAAGTTGTAGGTGAAGCCGGCGCCGTAAACCGTGGCGTCGCCGCGGGGGAAGCCGGGCTCCAGGGTGGCTCCCGGCACGGGCGAGGGCTCGGAGGCGATGCCGCCAAAGAGGGAAAGATTGTCGGTGATGTCCCCCTCGATTCCCAGGCGCAGGGCGGTGGTGTCTTTCCAGTCGCGGATCGTGCGCACGGTGGGACCGTCGCCGAAAGCGTCGGGATGGAAGGTGATGTCCGTGGTGTCGAGGTCCGACCAGGTCTGATACGAGGCGTCGAATTCGAAGCGCAGCTCGGGATAGGGGGCATACCAGATACCGCCCCGCAGCTCCTGGGGGATCGTGAACGACTCGCTGATGCTGCCCGGGCCAAAGCGGGCGCTCAAGATCGCGTCCAGGCCGGGGATTGCGGGAGGGTTCCGCACGCTGTAACCCACGCTGCCGTTCCCCTTGAGGTCCGCCTCGCTGCGGTAGACGGCGCCCCAGCCCCAGTGCGGCGCGGCATAATGGACGGAGAGGTCCCAGGCGTAAGCGTCGACGTTGGCGCCGGCGTTGCGCTCGACCTCGACCACGGTGGTTGGCGGCGGGGTGACGGCGATCAGGCCGTTCTTTTCCTGGTCGAAGTTACCGCGCAGGTACCGGGCGCCGGCGCCCACGCTCCACCCCTCGCCCAGGTCATAGGCCAGCACCGGATGCACCTCGAAGAGCCGCAGCTCGACGCGGCGGGTGAGGAAGCGGCCGGGAAACAACGCCTCCAACCAGTCCTGGGTGTAGTAGGCAGGCGAGTCGATTCCGATGCCGAAGGCGAAAGGGTTGCCGCCCTTCGGTTTCCAGGTGGCGTAGAGGTGGGGAGGGAACTGGATGACGTGGTGCGCCTCGAAGTTGCCCGTGGCGCTGTGGTACTGATCGGTGGCATTGCTGAAATCCAAGCCGGCCTGGAGCTGGAAGCCATCCAGCTTGGTGATGGCCGCCGGGTTGTAATAGACCGCTGAAGGCTCCGAGGCGCGAGCCGTGAACGCTCCCACCTGGCCCATGGCGCGGGCGCCGTGCTGGAACAACCCAAAGCCCGACGCGGCAGCCAGCGAGGCTCCGAACAGTGCGACGAGCAGGCCCAGCGAGGTGACGCGGAGGTGATATCGCATGCTCTCTCCTTGAGGGATCTAAGAATGGAAGCGCCGGAATTCGATCGGCCCCGTAAGGTCACTCGACGGCCAGGATCTCCGGCACGATCCGTTGGCCGGCGACGGTGAGGATAGCGAGGGTCAGGGGGAGATGGAAGCGTCGCGGGCCGCAGGCGCCCGGGTTGAGCAGCAGGCAGTCGCCCCGCCACTCGATCTCCGGCCGATGCGAGTGGCCGAAGATCAGCAGGCGTAAACCGGGCAGCCAAGCCGGATTGGCATCCTCCCGGCGGTGCACCATACGGAATGGCAGGCCGCCAAGGTCGCCGGCCAGCGATTCAGGGAGCTCAGCCGCGATGCCGGTGTCGGTGTTGCCGCGGACCGCCGTCACCGGCGCGATCCGCCCCAACTCGTCCAGGATTCCGCGATCGCCGACGTCGCCGGCATGGAGGATGCGCTCGCAGCCGGTCAGGCGCTCGAGCACTCGCGGACGCAGCAGGTTGTGGGTGTCCGACACCACGCCCACCCGTATCCCCGCCGTCGGCACCGACCGCTGTCCCACGTCCCTGGCCCTCCCTGCTCAGCAGAAGCCGAAAACGCCGGCTTGATGGAGGATTTGCGAGATGCAAGATCGGAGCCGCCCGGACGCCGCTGAGCTCCGCTGGAAAACAGAAGAGCCTGCAACCGGACGGGCCGGTTGCAGGCTCCTTACCTTACGCTACTTTTGCGCCTTTGCGGAAGACTTCAAAAAGAAAGGACCCGGACTGGATTGCTCCGCCGGGTCTCACCCCAAAACAGACCTCTAAATCACTGACTCAGAAGGCAAAAGCTCCTCTCCTCCCACCCGACATAAGAATCCCAAAACAAAACTTCAAAGTAACTTGGAGTAGCGGCCTTCCCTCCGGTGCGCCGCCCTCCCTCCCCTCGGGTGCTGCGATGGCTGGAGTGTAGGGGGGGGCGGGCTCAAGAGTCCTCACGGTTTCCCTCAAGCTTCCTCAAAAAACATCAAAGCCGCCTCAAAGACGCCCTATCCGCCCCTGATGTACAATCCGTTAAACTTCGTGGGCTTCGAGCGGGGGGCGGCGGTCTCTAGGAAGCGCTGCGGATACTCCTGGCTTTGAGCTTCGACCCCCAAATGAGCACCCTAGAGACCCGAACCGAGAGATCCCTGTACGAGTTCGGAGGCTTCCGGGTAGACCCGGTCCGGCGTCGCCTGCTGCGCAGCCACGAGCAGGTTGCGCTCACTCCAAAAGCCTTCTCGATCCTCCTGATCCTGTTGGAAAGGCGCGGGGAGGTGGTGGAGAAGGACGAGCTGATCCAGTTGGTCTGGCCGGACACCTTCGTCACCGAGGCCAATCTCACCCAGAACATCTCCTCGCTGCGCAAGGCGCTGGGAGAGCGGGCGAACGATCATCGCTACGTGGTGACCGTTCCCGGGCGGGGGTACAGCTTCGTCGCCGACGTCATCGAGATTCCCCGGGAGCCGACGGGGGAGTTCCTGATCGCCTCGCTTCTGCCGCCGGAGGCGGTCGCTGCGCCGGTCGACCCGGAGCCGGTCCCTCGGACCTCGTCCCCTGACGCGGCAATCTCCCGGACAACCCCCGATCTGCCGGTGGCCACCCGGCCGTTCCTGAACCCCCGCGGCCGGCGCCGTTTCCTGTTCGCCGGTCTCGGCCTGGGGCTGCTGCTGGCGGCGTGTGTCGCCGGCCTCTACTACCTCTACCTCGAAAAGATCCAGGCGCGACCGCCGTCGGGCACTTCGGACTCCGGCACCGCCGCGGTCAACGCGCGGCCGACGCTGGCGGTGATCGGCTTCCGCAACCTCTCCGGCAATCGCGATCAGGATTGGCTGGGAACCGCACTGTCCGAGATGCTCACCACCGAGCTCTCAGCCGGCTCGCGGGCGCGCATCGTGTCGGGTGAGGACGTCGCGCGCGTCCGGCAATCCTTGGGACTGTCGTCAGGCTCCTCGCTCGACGACCTGAGCGAGGACAACCTGGCGCAGATCCATCGCGTACTGGGTGCCAACCTGGTGGTCGTGGGCTCCTATCTCTCCCTGGGTGCCCGGGGGGATGGCAAGCTGCGCATCGATTTGCGCGTGCTCAGGGCGCCGACCGGCGACACGGTCGCGTCCTTGCCCGAGGCCGGCACCGAGGACAACCTGTTCGATCTGGTGTCGCTCCTCGGCCGGGAGGTGCGCCGTGAGCTCGGCTGGGCCGACCCTTCGCCGGAGCAGGTGCGCGCGGCCCAGAAGCTGCAGCCGGAGAGCCCGGAGGCGGAACGTCCCTACGCTCAGGGGCTCGAGAAGCTGCGCGTCTACGATGCGCAGGGAGCCCGCGACCTGCTGCAACAGGCGGTGGCGGCCGAGCCCAACTCGGCGGTGATTCATTCGGCGCTGTCGCGCGCCTGGACGGGCCTCGGCCACGACGCGCAGGGCCTGGAGGAAGCGCGGGAGGCCGTCCGTCTCGCGGCCTCCCTGCCGAACGAGCAACGGCTGGCGATCGAGGCGCGGTTTCACGAGGCCAGCCGCGAGTGGGTCAAAGCGTCGGAGATCTACCGCTCGCTGTGGACCTTCTATCCCGACAATCTCGACTACGGCCTGCTGCTGGCCAACAGCTTCTCGATCAGTGGCCGCAGCAGCGAGGCTCTCGCCACGATGGCGGCGGTGCGGCAACTGCCGTCGCCGCAGCGCGACGACCCCCGGATCGACCTCCAAGCGGCACAGATCGCTCGCCGGCTGGCGGATCCCGAGGAGGAGCTGCGGGCCGCCACGGCCGCCGCCAACAAGGGCAAGCGGCTGGCCCAGAGCCAGCTCATCGCCGAGGCCCTGCTCTTTCAGGGCGACGCCCTGTTCACCATGGGCCGGCCGGCGGAGTCGCTCGGCCGTTTCCGGGAGGCTCGCGGCCTCTTCGCCACGGCGGGCAATCAGGCCGCGCTGGCGCGCACACTGAATCGCATGGCCGCGGTGCTGGTTTACACCAGCGACTTTGCCGGCGCCGAAACGCACTATCAGGAGGCGCTCGCCATCGCGCGGCAAATCGGCTCGCGCGAGCTGGTTGCTTCCCAGAACGTGGGATTGGCTTTCGCGGCGGGGTTCCTGGGCGACCTCGAGCGCTCGCGCACCCTGGCGGCCGAGGCCCACGCGCGTTTCGTCGAGCTCGACGATCCACTCTACGCCACCCGGAGCCTCTTCAAGGTGACGGAAGCCGACTGGGACCTGGGCGAGGCTGCCGACTCCCGGCAGCGCTACGACGAGGTGTTGAGCCAGGCCCGCAAGTCCGGCAACCGGGTGGAAGAAGCGCGGGCCTTGAATGGCATCGGCCGCGTCCTGATCTCCACCGGCTCGCTGCGCGAGGCCCGGCAATTCCAGGAGGAGTCCTTCCGGCTGGCACGGTCCTACGGAGACCCGGTCGAGGCTGCCTCCTACCTGGGCTCGCTCGGACAAACGCTGACTCTGCAAGGCGAGCTGCCGGCGGCGCGACGCCGGCTCGTCCATGCGCTGGAGGAAAAACGCCGGTTCGGCGACCGGATCGGGGCCGCCCTGGTGCTGGGCGCCCTGTCCGACCTCGCCTACCGGCAGGGGGATCTGGCGACCGCCCAGCGCTACGCCTCCGAGCAGTGGACCGTGGCCCAGGAGATCCATGCCGTCCTGGTGAGCGCGGCGGCACTGCAGCGGCAGGGGCGATTGCAGGTTGCGACCGGGGACCTGGCCGGCGGGCGCGAGCGCCTGTCGGAGGCGTTGCGGCTCTGCGACGCGCGGCGGGCCGCACTGCTGGGAGCCGAGATTCGCCTGGATCTCTCGCGTCTCGACCTGTTCGCTGGCCAGCCGGCCGAGGCCGAGCGCCTCGCCGGCGAGGTGGCGCAATGGTACGGCCAACGGGGGCTGCTCCGCGATCAGGCGCGTGCGCTGGCGGTGCGGGCCCAGGCGCTTCTCGCCGCCGGCCGGCCCGAACCGGCGGGCGAGGCCGCGAGCCAGGCCGCGGCCCTCGCCCAGCCGAGCGACAACCCCGATCTCCAGATCTTTGTGACGACTGCCGGTGCCTCCGCCGGCGCCGCGACCCCGGCGGAGGCGCTCGAACGACTGCGGAGCGCGGTCGCACAGGCAGACCGGCTCGGACTCGTCGCCGCCGGATTGGAAGCACGGGTCGCCCTGGGCTCCCTCGAGCTGGCGACCGGCAGCACGGCCGCCGGTCGCGCGACGCTCGAAGCCGCTCGGCGCAGCGCGGAGACCCGGGGCTACAAGCGGCTCGCGCAAAGGGCGGAGCAGGCCCTTGCCGAAAAGGCCGCCCGGGGCTGAATTTCCGGAAGCCAGGGACCGATCACGGCACCCTGTAAAGACAAACCCTCACCCGAACAGCCGCCCCACCTCCACCGACAGCCCGGGCACCAGCGGCGTTCGCGCCCGGTCGCCGGGGAGGCAGGTCTCGGTCAGGCGGTAGAGCTGGGCATGGCGGTCCAGCCGGAAGATTTCGATCAGCTTCGCGGCCCCGTCCGCCAACCAGAGCTCCGGCACACTGTAGCGCGCGTAGGCGTCCATCTTGATCACCCGGTCCAGCCGGACGGTGGCGGGAGAGAGGACCTCGAGAATCAAATCGGGCGCGCCGTGCACCGTGACTCCCCCGACGCCTTCCTCGTCGACGATGGCGAGGTGGTCCGCGAGGACGGCGACGAGGTCCGGCCGGGCCACGGTATTGCGGGCGAGGATCACGTCGACGGGAGAGGCAATCACGCGCGAGCCGTCCCGCAGCGCCTCCTCAAACGCCCGGGCCAGTCGCTGGGCCGTCCGCTGGTGAGGCAGGGAGGGAACCGGGGACTCGAAAAGCTCGCCCTCGAAGAGCTCGCACTGCCGGCCACGGGGTGACGAAGCGAGGAGATCCTCGTAGGTGTGGCCCGGCCGGACGAGCGAGGCATCCATACGCTCAAGTGTACACGGGAAAACCTGGAGTAGGATTCAGCCCCGGACTTGAACCGCAACCTCCAAAGGAGCCCGCAATGCCGCCGTTCCGTGCTCTCCTCTCCCTCGCCGGTCTCTGCCTTTCGGCGATTCCCGGTTTCGCTGCACCGGGCCCTGGGTCCGGTACTTCCGCGGCTGCCGCGGCCGAGGCCAAGGCCATCGTCTCCGAGCTCGTGGCCTGCGGCACGCGCAACTCCCTGTCGTCCTGGACGGACCCCCAACGTGGGATCGGCTGCGGCCGGGACGCGGTGGTGAAGCGTTTCGGGGAGATCGCCGCCAAGTCGGGCGGCCGGCTCAAGGTCATCGTCGACAAGTACGAGACGAGCGGCCCGCGCACCGGCAACGCCAAGGTGCCCATGGAGAACGTCTACGCCGTCCTCGAGGGCACCGACCCCTTGCGCAAGGGCACGGCCTATGCCATCTCCGGCCATCTCGACTCCCGCGCCTCGGACGTCATGGACCCGAAGGTCGACGCGCCGGGGGCGGATGACGACGGTTCGGGAGTGGCGGCGTCGATCCTCTCGGCGCACGCCCTCTCGACTCAGGCCCAGGGCTTTCGCGCCACTCTCGTGTTCGCCGCCGTGGCCGGCGAGGAGCAGGGTCTGCTGGGAGCCAGACGTCTCAAGGAGTGGCTCGGCCAGCAGGGCTATCAGGTCGGCGGCATGATCACCGACGACATCGTGGGCGCCACCAACGGTTCCAAGGACCGGCGGCCGCGCGTCTTCAGCGAGGGCGGGCCGGACGGCGTCGACTCTCCCGGCCGGGAGATGGCCCGCCGGTTGGAGGAGGTGGTGGGGCGCGAACGGGTGCGGCTCGTCTTTCGCCGCGACCGCTTCGGCCGCGGGGGCGATCATCTTCCCTTCGTGGAAGCGGGTCTGCCCGCCGTTCGCTTCACCGAGCCCCTGGAAGTCTACGAGCACCAGCACCAGACCGTGCGGGAAGAAAAGGGCGTCGAGTATGGCGACCTGATCAAGTTCATGGACTTCCCCTTTTTGGCCGAGGTCGCGGCGCTCAATCAGGCCATTTTGGCGGAGCTGGCCGCGGCGCCGGCGCCCCCGAAGTCGGCGGTGCTGGGGGGCGCCGTTACGGCGGCGGCGAAGATCGCGATCGACGCGGAGCCGGACCCTGAGCGCAAGGGTTTCGAGATCCTCCAACGGGAGACGACCGATGCGCGCTGGAAGGTCCTGCGGACGGTGGAGCAGCCTGGCCAGGTGGTGCTGGAAAACACCAGCACGGACAATGAATTCTTCGCCGTGCGCAGCATCGGCAAGAACGGTCACAAGAGCTTCGCCGTGCCGTGCGTGCCGGCTCCCAGACCGCCGCTGGATAGCGTGCCGGCCAAGCCGCCGGGTCGCTAGAACGAAGGGAAATAAAAAAGGCGGAGCAGCTCTCGAGCATGAGGAGACAGCCGCTCCGCTTTGAGGGAATCGTTGCCGCCTGGGCGCGGAGCCCTAGGTGCTGTAAGGAATCTTAGAGAGCCAACCTTACAGGCGACATTAAGGCGCCGAAGGCATCCGGGGCGTCGCCGCGGCCAGCACCCGGATCATCAGGAACCGGCTGATGACCTTCTTGATGGGATTCATCTCCCCGCGCAGCTGGCACTCCGGGTGGGTTTCGCCCAGGATGACCTCGCGCGCCCGCAGCCGCCCGATCTCGATGATCTGGGCGAGCACCGGCCAACGCCGCTCGGTCCAGGCGCAGGGCAGCCGGTGCCGGGGGCGGATCACCACCGTCCGCTCGCGGAACGGCGAGGGGATTTCGTGCAGCGGATCGTGTCCGTTGCGGTACGGCAGCCCTTCGCTCTCCCCTTTCATGGTGACCAGCACGACGGCGTCACAGCCTTCCTCGAACGCCTTGCGGTAGGGAAGATTGTCCGCCAGGCCGCCATCGCCGCACCGCTCGCCGTCGATGCGCGGCGCGTGAGTGTAGAAGGGCGGCACGTAGTTCGAGGCGAGGCCGAGGGTGAGCGGGTCTGCGGACAGCCGGGCGTCAATGTAGACGGCCTTTCGGTCCCGCAGCCGGGTGACGCCGATCCACGCCGGCAGCGCCTCGGGGCGGCGGAGGCGGTCGACGCCCACGTACCTGGAGAAGGTGCGCCGATGCTTCTCACTGAAGAGATAGGGCGAATGCTCGCGGACCAGATTGCGGAGATCGACCGTCGGCATGCGGGCGAAGGCCCGCCAGTAGTGCCGCAGCCGTCCTTCGGTGCCGGCGGCGATGGCCATGGCGTTCCAGGCTCCGGAGGAGACGGCGGTCGTCAGGGCGGGACGGATTCCCATCTCCGCAAGGCTCTCGATGACACCCACCTGGAAGGCGCACCGGGCCGAGCCACCGGAAAAGGCAAAACCGATCCGCTGGGCGGAGTGGAGAAGGGCGAGGGCCGGCTGGGAATCAGAGGCTAAGCTCATCGGCGGTGTATTTCGTCGTCGCAGTTCTCTCTGCAACGCGCGCGCCAATCTACGAGCTTGATCAGGTGGAGAGGAAAAAAGGGAGGAGCGGCCCCTACGCCCTAGGCGCCGCTCCTTAAATCCATGCGGGCTTGTCGCCTACATGGGGGGAGACTGGGTTGGTGGCTGGCAAAGCGACACAAGAAGATCGCGCTGGAGCGCGCACCGGAGAGATGAGGCCTTGGTCAGCAAGGCGAACAATAGAGCACAGAGATTACAGCCCACATTACGGCGCGCGGCAGATTCAAACTTCACCGTCTCCATCCCTCGGCCGGGCCGTGAGTAGCCGCCACGTCGCGGCAAACAAGAGAACTTCGCGGTGATTGGTGGACTCGACGGGATGGCGTGAGGGCGCAATGCCGCAACGTCCCTGGCCATTCTCTTCTCGGGTGTGTACTTTGCGGCAATGCATCCTTCCAATCGAGCACGGGAAGGGTTCGATGGCTGAAAATCCTCGCCCGGCGTCACGTCTCACCGGCCCGACGCGACGTTAGGTGAAGATTATGCTGCGAGGTGGCGATTCGTTGCGGTAGATAGTCAGTTGAATGAAGCAAAAATTCGATAACCTGCCGCAAAAAGAGGGCATTTTACTGCAATGTACCGCTTCGGCGTCGGATTGGAAGTGCTAGTTGCAGTGAACGGGCTGCACGAGGCGGCAAAACATGCACCCAATGCAGCGAAGAGAGTACTCGTTGCTGCAATGGGTGTGTCATACGCTGCAATGAGTACGCCAATCGCCGTAAAGAGAGCTCTCATTACTGCAAGGGACGGGCCTTATGTCGCGACGTACGCGCTCGTTGCCGCGACGTGAGGGTGCCCGTCCAGGCGCGTCTCAATGATGAGTATCGTGTCCGTACTTGTGCAGCGCCTCTTCGACGGAGAGCTTGCGGACTCGGAGACGGCCGCCCGAAATCCTCTCGCCGCCGTCGGGATCGATGTTCTCGACGTCCGCCTTCCGGCCTTTCAGGTCCAGGACGATGGCATCGAAGGTGAAGGCGGTCGCCGTCGTCGCGCGCAGCCAGTGGATGTTGTCCTTCTCGTCCGAGATTGAGGAGTGGCTGCCAACCCGGGCGATCTCGTGGATCGTGGGCTCGATGACCATGTGCGTAGTGTCCTCTTCCACCTTGTCGTACTGCTTCAGTTGGAATTCGCCTTTGAGGACGTAGTGGCACGAGGTCATGTTCTTGTGCCCGTGGGGGATGATGGCCCGGTCCTTCTTCATACCGAAGATCTTACGGACGAAGACGATGTCCCGCGGAATGCCGTCGAGTCGTGGGAACTCGACCGGCCGGGTGCTCACGCCGAGATCCGGGTAGTCGAAGCGGGCGCTCAGCCTGTCGAAATCGATGGCGGCCAGCAGCTCGGGGAGCTCAATCCGGTCGTAAAGGTCCTTGACCTTCGCCTGCCAGACCGCTGGGGCGATGCGGCCGGTTTTCAAGTCCCGGCTCATGTCGTTGAGGTCTCTCACCCAACGATCGGTGACCGGCTTGACCGGCGAGCAGAAGGCGTCGCGGGTGAAGAGCGTCTCCAGCAGGGAGTAGGACGCAAGGCTGCCCAGGACGGACTTGATGAGCTCTCTTCGATTCATGGTCTCTCCCGCCACGCCGACGCCATGGGAAATGGTACATGAAATGGATCGCGGTTCCAGGCGCCTCGCTTACCCGAAACCTTGGCCATGGTGTCCTGATGGTACGATCCTCAGGGATCGCTTAAGCCCTGGGAGAAAGAGCATGGACGAGCGGCTGTCGTTCGACGTCGAGGATCTGGATCGGGACGCCCTGATCGACGAGGCCGTCCGGGCGGTCCAGACGGCTACGTCGCTGGAAGGCCTCGTACGTTCTACCCGAACCAGGAGCTTCGGTCCCCCCGAGGCGGACGTCCTCAGCGTCCTTCCTCGAAAACGTGAGCGGATTGTCTCCTCGGTCCAATAAAGGACAGAATGAGCTGCATAGTCAAGGAGCTGCCCCACAAACTCGCGCCGTGTCCGCGGGTCGCTGCCGCCCGCCTCCTATTTTGCGGAGTCTCCAAGTTTCTCGAGCTGTGACATCCATGCGGCGAAGTGAGGGCATCTATTCCGGATTACCTTTAGACCAATCAGCTCCGCCACCTGTGGTCCAACAGCCGCCTTTGCGCCCTCGTAGTCGGGAAGCTCGGCGATAATCCTTTTGCTCGGGGCCGAGTGCGGTCCGTCGTCGATTAACTCAGGTGTGTCGTGCCTATTTGCGATAGCGTTGAGTGCAGCAATTTGCTTCTCAGAATGGTCGTAGAAGTATCTGAACCACGTCGGATCAGAAAAAAGATAAGCCTCGTACTCATGCAACTGGATGTATGGCACGAACCGGACATCGCCGATGTCTTTGGCGAACGCTTGCTCAAGGACTTCGACCCGTTTGCCTGGCATGTGGCGCAGCTTATCGGCATCTGCCAGCCCAGGAAACTCAGGATGGATGGCATACAGGTCGATCATTGTCGTAAAGAATACGTCCCTACCTTTTTCTTGCGCAAGGAAGCGTAGAATGTCATTCTTCATCGGCGCGTATTTGCGTCCTCCCCCTCGATGGACTCTTCCCTTTTTCTTAGCGTGGGCGATGAGAACCGGAGGTTGTAGGTAGATTCCCAAATTGGCAAGGTACGGTTTGAGCAAATTATCGGCGAAAGTAAGCTCGGTCGATCCTTCAGCGAACAGGTAAAGGCGGGGCACTTAATGCGGGCCCCCACCGATGACATTCTTCTCCCAGACTTCGCCAAGGCTGTATTCGTCGAGCCACGCCTCCAATTTTTCGGTATCTGGTCGCGTGAGCTTCGATTCGTTGCCTTCCCGATTCACTGTTACGATATCTTCAGGATCAAAGTTGTCAAGGAAGGAGCTCGACTGAGTACTTATGAGCACTTGTGTGTGGTGCGATACCTTCTTGAACAATGCCGCGACCACATTGAGAGCATACGGATGCAGCCCTAGCTCTGGCTCGTCAACGACGATGAGCTCCGGCAGCTCATCTTCTGGTTGTAAGAGCAATGTCACTAGGCACATGGCTCGCAGCGTACCGTCAGAAAGCTGGTGTGGACCGAAGACTTGATCCGATCCTTTGTCACTCCAGTTCAGAATTACTTCCTTTTTGTTGGGTCCGGCTGGCTCCAGAACGAAGTCTTCGAAGAAGGGTGCGATAAGGCGAATGGTAGTGACGATGCGATTGTAAACTGTCTCGCCGTTGTCTTCGCGGAGGCGCAGCAGGAACGCGGCCAAGTTACCGGCATCGTGCATCAGCCAGCGATTGTCGCCAAGATAACAATATTGTCGAACTCGGGCGCTTGGCGACGTGTCGTGGAAATGGTACACGCGGCAATGATTGAGCAGGTGGCGAAATACCTTAGCCATTTTCTCCCCCTTACCGATCTCGTGACCGATTCGGGTTTCTTCATGTCCCGATCCCAAACTAACCGACTTTGGCTTCGTGAAATTGGTCTGAAGGAAACTCAGGGTCTCGTCTGCAAAAACCAAGGTATCCCCCGCCGCGTGAAACAGTCGCATGACATAGGTATCAACGCCGTTTTCCACTTTGAACTCAAGCTGAGCCTCCATCTGCGCTGTCATCTTGGGCCCGAAATGCAGAAGAGACTGCGCCCGTCCCGTCGTCCCAATGAACTGCTGAAGCCGCCCTGCCATCATCTCGTTGAGCATCTTAAAGAACGAGACAAGGTTGCTCTTGCCGGCCCCATTCGCACCTATCAGGACGTTCAAAGGGCGCAGCTCGAGGTTCATCGCCTTGATTGACTTAAAGCCGTTGAGGGTTACTCGGCGCAGCATAGCTAAGTGGCGATCTCCGGAAGGTTTATTTTCCTATCCCATTCTGAGGTTGAGAGTTTGGGCTGGCTATAGGTATATTAGGGCAGGCTAGCACCTGCGTCAACTCAGAGGATGAATGGTGAAGCGAGCAGGACACGGATGCGAGCAGCGGAAGAACGAGACGGATCACCGCGATTCGCGGATCAGTCGAGCGTGGGCGCGTTTCGCGCGCTCCAGCGCAGGGGCCGGCGCGGGTGGGTCAAGCATCAGCTCGACGAAACGACGCTGATCTTCGGCCGAGAGGCGGATGAGGTGAATTTCAGGAGGCATCAGTGCGCCTTTTCGGACTCTACGTTCGATTCACGCTCGAGCTCGTAGAGCCAACCAGACTGGTGAGCGGGACGGCGGCTCAGCCGCACCCTCCCATTGAGGAGTGGGGACTGAACCCAATTCGCCCGATCCGGCCGGGCCAGGCGGTATTCGCCGTTGTCCAGGATCCTCAGCTCGAAGCGCAGCCGATCTCCGCGGGCGTCCAACAACCAGAGCTCGGGAACTCCGGCCTGGGCGTAGCGCGGGGGCAGGCGCTTCGTGTCCTTGGCTTCCGAGGTGTCGCTCAGGATCTCGACCACCAGGTCGGGCGCGCCCTCGAGCTCGATGAACCGTCCAGGCAGATTCCGAGATGAGGGAACCTGGCGTAAGCGGCCTGAGTCGAGAGACGAGAATAGGACCACGACCAGGTCAGGCTCGACGGACAGCTCCGCCTCCGGCGCCGTCACGCGCGTCCGGTCGATGAACACGTATCCGCAGCCCGTCTTCGCGATCAGCGAGAACAGCTCGGCGGCCAGCGCCGCCTTGAGCGTGCCATGGGTGTGGAGATCTTCCGGGCTCATGTCGAGCTCTACATTTCCTCCGAGGTAATCGATCCGTCCGATCTCGGGGAAACGGTCCGAATGGGCCCAGGGGCGAAATCCAACCAGAGTGTGGGCTGCGGCAGGGATCCGGACATCTTCCCTGCCGGGCGCGATCTCGCTGGGGACAATGACGACGCGTTCGGCTGCTGCCCGGTTCCCCATGAAGATTACCTTGTCTGCACGCTACTGGCTCTCTGCGGCCCTGTCAAGGAGCTCCCGCAGAGCGCGTCGCCGCCCCTTACTTCACCAGCCTGTAGCAAGCATGCAGCAATTCCATCGGAACGTCTCCCTGGAAGGGACCGCGGACGATCGTGCCGTTGGTGGTGAGCATCAGCGGCGTCGAGAGCCCCTGGTTGTTGCGGATGCGTAAGACGAAGCCGGCGGGCGTCGAGGTGGAGCAGGGATTGCTCAGATAGGGAGGAGGAACGATGATGTTGTTGTGAAAGTCGCCCCAGCTCACCGACACCAGGGTGTGCTGCGCCGTGCCGCCGGCGCGGCTGTAGTTGATCACCGTAAAAATGAGGCCTGGCTCGGGGGGCGGGGTGAACCTGGCTACGGAGGCCCGGGGCCTGGCGGCCCAGGCGACCGCTGTGGCGGCGGCCAACAAGATCAGGACGGCGACGGCTGAGAGCTGAGATTTGCGCATGGTCGATCTCCTCCGATGTACATGCAGCTGCTATTCCCAGTCAAAGCTCTACTGCATTTCTTATTCCACCTGATGCCGTCAGATACCGAAGTAGCGGACGAGATTGAAGCCGAGCCGGACGTCCCGTGTCTGGAAGGCCGCGGCCGAGTCGCCGCCCAACATCTGGTCCACGGTGGTGGCTCGCGAGTTGCCGAGGACGATCTTGAAAATGTGTCCTCCGACCTGCTTCGAAAGGGCGGCGTGCCACGTCGTGCGGCTGGCGTCGAGACTGTGGTTGCGGGGGATCGCTTCCACCTCCACCAGGTAGTCGCGGGGCAGCGGGAAGGTGAGGCCAATGGGGACGTTGAAGGCGTTTCTGAGTTGCGGCGTGTCCCTCACCCAGGAAGGTGACAGAAGGATGTTGACGCCCCGGACGATCTGGCGCGCCAGGAGAACTTGAAAAAAGGGGCGACCCGGATCTTGGACTCCGGGCCGCCTAAGGAGGTCGGCACCCGCACGTAGTGCTACGGTGGCGGGCACCAGTGGAGCCTGTTCGAAAAGCAGGAGCTTGCTGGCGATTTCGAAGTCTTCCTGGAGGGAGGCGCGGAACACCGAGAGGTCGAGCTTGCGAGTAAGGCCCACGCCGATCCCGATACCAACGTCCGAACCGCTGTCCAAGCCCCAGAGGTCGTGGGAGTCGCCGTTCTGGACCGACTCCTGGAAACGGTGGGTGAACAGCACTTCGAGCTTGTGCGCTCCCACCGGATAGGGGGTTGAGTTGTTCACCAGCCGTGTGCCCAGCGGGTCACGGCGAATAGGGTCGTAAGGTCCGCCCAGGAGATCTTCCTGTGCCCCGGCAGGAATTGCCGCGAGGAGAACGCTCAGGAGGAGCAGGCGGGCCACGGGAGAATTGATTTGCAAGTTAGCTGCCTCAGTTCTTTCTCAATTGTTGGGCGCGCCGGCGCGAATCCAACCGGCGATGCCGTCGATCTGCTCAGCGGTGAGATAGGGCGGGCCGTCCTCGGGCATGCGCACCCCGGTGATCGACGGGTCGCCGCGCAGCTTCAAGATGAGGTAGCTGGTTTCGGGGCTCCCCGGCTCCACCCGGTTGAGGCCCTGCTCCGTGGCGGGATGGCGCACCAGCAGGCTGTAGCTGCGGCCCGCTTCGAGGATCAGGCCTTCCTGCGCCGTGGAGGCGTTATGGCATCCCGATTTGGCGCAGGTGGGCGTGAAGATCTCCCGCTGAATCTGGGAGAAGGTGAAGGCCACGCCTCCCGAGGAAGCAGCCGGCTCGGTGGGCGACTTCACCGTGCCGCAGCCGGTGAGGACGATCGACATCAGCAGTCCCAGAGCCGCTGCTTCAAGGGCACGTCGCAAAGGCGTTGACATCCTGCACCGGTGGAGCGCTCGTGTTGAGCGGGTTGAAGTAGACCTTGACCTTGCCGGACTGGGTGTCCGTCACGGTCGTGGTGAATTCGACGTTGGTGGTGGCGGCGAAAAATACCCAGAAGTGGTTGAAAGGCGGCACGCAGGCGTTGAGCACTTTGATCAGCATCTCGATGTTGTCGGCGCCGAAGAAGTAGAACAGCCCCGAGTTGGGAGCCGAGGCCAGGGGCACGGCTTGGCCCAGGCCGGTGTCTGCCGCGGTGCGCCAGCCAACTTCAGCCTTGAACCGGTTGCCGATGCACAGGGTGGTGGGCCCGGCCACGCAGGGTCCCGGCACCGCGTCGGTCGCTTCGCCGGCCTCATTGGAATAGGCGGAGAAGGTGCTGCCGCCGCCTGTCGCCCGAACGCGGAAGAAGTAGAGCTTGGCCGTGTCGAGGCCGTTCGCCGCGAAGGCGGTGACGTTGGCGGCCACGGTGCCGAGCTCCTGATAGGTGCCGGCCGGGCTCCTGCTCTCGATGGTGAAGCCCGTCTCGTTGCCGGCGTTGTCCGTCCAGGCGAGGTCGATCTCGCTGGGCGACTGCGCCGCGGCCGTCAAGTTGGTGGGCGCGGCCGGCGGCGTGCTCGGCGGCGGACCGTCGTTGTCGAGGATCGTCAGGGTGGCGGTTTTCTGGGTGTCGTCCAGGGTCGCGCCACCCGTGGGGCTGGCAAGGGCGAGGAGAACCGTCTCGTTGGGCTCCTGGATCGTGTCGTTGGCGATGGTGACCTTGAAGGTCTTGCTGCCGGTGTCGCCGTTGGCCCAGTTGAGGGTGCCGCTGGTGGGCGTGAAATCCTGCCCCGCGGTCGCCGTGCCGGCCGTGGCGCTGAAGGCGACGGCGACGGCGCCATCGGAGCCGTTGACGCGCTGCACCGTGACGGTGGCCTGGC
>DATIOS010000204.1:0-6712 GCA_035472915.1 Thermoanaerobaculia bacterium | reverse complement strand
CACATCATCCGCAATGCCGAGATCACCGAGGAGGACCTGCAGCCGATCTGGGTGGGCACCGAGGCCAACATCAGCTTCCGCGGCGGCAGCCCGCGGGTTGAGTCCGACGTCGAGGGTCCCTTCGACAGCACGGAAGGGACGCCGGAAGAAATCCAGGACGCCATCCGCCGCCGCCTCGAGCGCCTGCCGCGCGGCCTCCGCCCCGGCGAGCAGCCGGGAGCCCCGGCCCAGCCCGGCGCGCCGGTGCAACCGGGAGCCCCCGGCCAGCAGGTGCAACCGCCCGGGGGGGTCAACCTGGTACCCGCGACGCCGCCCAAGGACATCTTCAAACCGGTGCAACCGGGCCAGCCCCAACCGAACCAGGCGCAGCCGCCGCCACCGCAGGTGCCGGAGGACGAGCAGCCGCCGACGGGCGGGCTGGTCTCCCAGCGTTCGGCCTCGGGCACGGCCAGGCTGACCTCCGCCGTGACGCCCGCGATGACCCAGTCCAGCGCCACGGCCCCCTCCACGATTTCCCTGGCGGCGGCGCTGCCAGCTGCCAATACTCCGGCCAATATTCCAGCGGTTCGCCTCTGGCTCACTCCCGGGCGGCTGACGGTCTCGCCCGGCGACACTTTCGAGGTGCGCGTGCAGGCGGACGCCGGCCTGCCGGTCTCGCACCTGCCGCTGTCGCTGTCCTTCGATCCGGCTGTGCTCAGCGTGGAGGCGGTAGACCCCGGGAGCTTCCTGGGCGCCGCCAGCGAATCCCAGGTGCTCTCCGACAGCAGCCGGCCGGGCGCTCTGGTCATCGGCGCCAGCCGGCTGGGCCAGCGCCCGGGCGTCAAGGGCGCGGGGATCGTGGCCCGCGTCACCTTCCGCGCCGTGGCGGCGGGAAGAACCGACCTCGGTTTCGATGCCAAGGCCCTGGACTCCGGGCTCCGCCCCGTTCCCGTGCGTTCCCGGGCCGCGATCATTCAGGTGAAAGGCGACGTCGAGCTGCCATCCCGTCCCACTCCCCAGCCCCGGGAAGCTTCGCCGGTCGGGGGCCGTTGAAGGGATTGAGGTCTTGCACCATGCTCTCGATGGCAGCTCTTCATCGCAACGTTCGCCCTTGCCGCCGCCGGCATGAGGCGGGCTTCACCCTGGCGGAGCTCGTCATGGTGGCTGCCGTGCTGGTGGCGCTCTCGGCGGTGACGCTGCCGGTGGCGAAGTTCACCGCCAAGCGCTCGAAAGAGGCGGACCTGCGCCTCTACCTGCGCGAGATGCGCTCCGCCGTCGACGAGTACAAGCGGTACAGCGATGCCGGCTTGATCCCCATCGATCTTGGCACCCAGGGCTATCCGAAAAACCTCGAGGTCCTGGTCAAAGGCGTTCAGCTGGTAGGCCAGGTGGACAAGAAGATCAAGTTTCTGCGCCGCATCCCCATCGATCCCATGACGGGCAAGGACGAGTGGGGGCTGCGCAGCTATCAGGACGAGCCGACAGCTACGTCCTGGGGCGGCGAGGACATCTATGACGTCTACTCACTTTCCGCGGGGGTGGGTCTCAATGGTGTTTCCTACCGCAAGTGGTGAAGAGAAGGAGCCGATATGACGACACAGCGCGCCCGCGGCACCCGCGATAGCCGGGAAAGTGGGTTCACCCTCCTGGAGCTGATCGTGGTCATCGCGATCATCGGCATCCTGGCCACCATCGCCATGCCGGCGCTGAGAAACGTTCCGATCCGCGCCCACGAGGCCGTCCTCAAGACCAACCTGCGGACCATCCGCGACGTCATCGATCAGCACTACGGCGACAAAGGAAAGTATCCCACCAGCCTCCAGGCGCTGGTGGACGACGGCTACCTGCGCAAGATTCCCATCGATCCCATCACCCATCGGACCGACACCTGGGTGCCGGAATATGAAGAGATCGATCAGGATCATCCGCCCGCCGAAACCGACAACGTCGAAGGCAAGCCCGGGATCATCGACGTTCACTCCGGAGCTCCCGGGCTGTCTCTCGACGGCGTGCCCTACAAGGAGTGGTGATGACGGGCTCTCAGTCCTCCCGCGAGGCCGGCTACAACCTCGTCGTCCTGATGATTGCCATCACCGTCATGACCGCCATGCTGGCGGCCATGCTGCCGAGGGTCAGCACGGAGATCCGTCGCGACAAGGAGGAGGAGCTGGTCTTCCGTGGCCTCCAGTACATCGAAGCCATCCGGGTCTTCCAGAACCGTAATCATCGCCTCCCCGTCAAGCTCAGCGAGCTCGTCGAGGTCAAGCCGCGCTGCATTCGCCAACTTTGGAAGGACCCCATGACCGCCGACGGCAAGTGGGGAATCATCTTCCAGAACAACGACCTGCAGCCGGTTACCGCTCCACCGTCCCTGACGGGACAAGACAAAACGGGAAAAGACCAAGGGAAGGGCGGCCCGACAAAGAGTGGCCCGACGAAGGGCGGCCCCACGATGACCTCGGATACCGACCCTGGGGATCAGAGTGGATTGGACGTCCCCAAGCAGGGGGACACCGTGCAGGTAGGCCCGATCATCGGCGTCTACAGCAAGAGCAACAAGAAGTCCATCCTCATTTTCAATGGCCACGAGCGGTACGACGAGTGGCGGTTCACGATCGACATGCTCTCCGGGATGATCCAAAGTGGAGGAGCTTCCGTGAGCAGCGGCCAATTCCAGCTTTCTACCCGCTGGCTCGGCCGTCCTTGGCGCTTGGGGATCCAAGGCGGCGGCATGCCCATGCCCGGAGTCCAGAACGGCAGCGGGCCTAGCGGCTCGACCGGCTTCCAGCCGGTGCCCCCTGACCCTCCCAAAACGAAGCCATGAGGGTGCGGATCCAGCGGCTGGCCACGGCTCACGACCTCCCCCTTCCCACTCCTGCCTCGCCGGGCAGCTCCGGCTTCGATCTTCGCGCCGCCCTACCGGAAACGGCGATGCTCGGTCCCGGCGAGCGCCTCCTCGTGCCCACCGGTCTCATCCTGGAAATCCCACCAGGCTGGGAAGGTCAGGTCCGTCCCCGCAGCGGCCTCGCCCTCCGCCATGGCGTCGGCGTGGTCAACGCTCCAGGGACGATCGACAGCGACTACCGGGGCGAGGTGGCCGTGATCCTCATCAATCTGGGCACCGCTCCCTTTCCCGTCCAGCGCGGCGACCGCATCGCCCAGCTGGTGATCTCTCCCGTCGCCCAAATCGAATGGGAAGAGGCCGAGACCCTGAGCGAGAGCGAACGGGGGACGGGCGGCTTCGGTTCCTCCGGAAACCGATAGGTACCCTGCGAAGCATGGACCTCGAGCTGAGCCTCGCAACGGTCGACGATGCGGCGGCGATCGCGGCCCTGCGCACCGCGGTTGCGCAACACTTGACCGTACAATACGGGAAGGGTCACTGGTCTTCCGCCGTCTCCGAAAAGGGAGTGCTGTACAACCTGAGAACCTCGCGGGTCTACGTGGCGAGGATGACAGGCGACGAGGAGACCCTGGTCGCTACCTTGAGCTTCGGTACCAAGAAACCCTGGGCGATCGATACGAAATATTTCAGTCCCTGCAAGAAACCGTTGTATCTCACCAACATGGCCGTGGTGCCGGATTTGCAGCGGACGGGAATCGGACGGCGATTCCTCGGCCAGGCTCGGAGAGCGGCCGAAGAATGGCCCGCTGATACCATTCGGCTCGATGCCTATGACGCCGAGGCCGGCGCGGGCAAGTTCTATGAGAAGTGCGGTTTTCGAGAAGTCGGGCGAGTGTCGTACCGCAACGTGCCGCTGATCTACTTCGAGACGATACTATAGGCAACGTCCACCACCTGATCAGACAAGGAGAACCGACATGGCCGCAGGAAACGAGTCCCGCCGCCCGGCCCTGAACTACGTCCTGTGGGCGCTGCAGGTGCTGCTTGCCCTCCTCTTCCTGTTCGCCGGCGCCATGAAGTTCATCATGCCGATCGCGGAGATGACGAAGCAGATGCCGCTGCCCGCGTGGTTCCTCTATTTCATCGGCGTGGCGGAGGTCCTCGGGGCGCTCGGCCTGGTCCTCCCGGCGTTGCTGCGCATCCGGCCGGGCCTGACCCCGCTGGCCGCGGCCGGTCTGGTGATCATCATGATCGGCGCGACGGTCATCTCCTGGCAGATAGGCGGTCTCAAGGCCGCAGTGTTCCCGTTCATCGTCTGCCTGCTGTTGGCGTTCGTCGCCTACGGCCGCTGGCGGCTGTGGCCGATCGCTCCCAAGGTCTGACGGCGACCGCTGGCGGGGACACCTCTTCCTGACAACGCTTTGGCGAACGCGGTCGGCGGAACGTTGTACGCGGTCGATGCTTTGTCGACCGCGGTCGATGTCCCGTTGACTGCGTTCAACGTTTCATCGACCCGGGTCTACGTTGCGTTGACTGCGGTCTACGTGATGTTGGACGCGGTCAATGGTCCGTTGACCCCGGTCTACGCTTCGTCGACTGCGGTCTACGTGACGTCGTACGCGGTCGCTGGCTCGTAGACCCGGGTCGAAGCTTCGTAGACCGCGGTCAACGTGACATAGACCGCGGTCAATTCTTTGTATACCGCGTTCGATTGTCCGTAGACCGCGGTCGCTGGTCTGTATACCGCGTACGACGTGACGTAGACCGCAGTCAATTCTTCGTAGACCGCGGTCGATTGTCCATAGACTGCGTTCGACGTCTCATCGACCCGGGTCTGCGTTCCGTCGACCGCGGTCTACGTTACGTCGCGCGCGGTCGAAAAAATGGCGCACGGGTCGGTGCCGTTGAACGGCGCGTCACGGAATAAATGTGCCAGTTTCTGATCGAGTCAACTTCAGTCCGACCCAACGGGTCGGGAGAGCCTAGCCCAGGGCTGAGGCCGAAGGCCGATGCCCTGGGAAGACAAGGCGCCTCTATCGTTGCGGCCTGAAGGGTCGCGAGAACCAGCTCGGCAAGAAAGCTCCCGCGGCCCTTCAGGCCGCACTGCGTTGTTCTCCCTCCCACCCAGGGCATCGGCCTTCGGCCTCAGCCCTGGGCTCCGTTCTCCCGGCCCGTTGGGCCGGACGGAACCAGGCGTCCTAGGGGGCTGAAATCCGGGGAACTGGTGCAATTATTTTGTGACGAGCCCTAAGTCCGGGGCGCACCGGGGGCTCAATAGAGCGCCGCCGCAACCTCCCCCAGGCACCGATCGATCTCCTTCTCCGTGTTGTAGAAGTGCGGCGAGATGCGGAACCGGCCGGCCCTGGCGGCCACCACGACGTCCCGTTCGCCGAGGCGCTTCACCAAATCCTGGGGATCGAGACGCGGATGCGTGGCGGTGACGATGCCGGAGGTCTCTCCCGGAGTGCGGGAGCTGACCACCGAGAAGCCGAGGGCCTTCAGACCGCGGGCGGCCCGCTCGGTGAGGGCGAGCACCTGCTCCTCGACGGCGGCGGCTCCGGCCTCCTGGAGGATCTCCAGCGAGCCGCCCAGGGCCACGATGCCGTAGACGTTCAGGGTGCCGCTCTCGAATCGCTTGGCCCCTTCCGCCCAGGTAAGGTCATAGTCGGCCCACTGAAAGATGTCGCGCGTCGAGCGCCAGCCGGAGCGCGCCGGGCGCAGGCGGTCCACCACCCGGTCGGAGACGTAGAGGAGACCGGCGCCCTCCGTTCCCAGCAGCCATTTGTGGCCTGAGCCCGCCGCCACGTCCACCAGATCGCGCTCGACGTCCAGCTCCAGGGCTCCCAAGCCCTGAATGACGTCCACCACGAAGAGAACGTCTCGCTCCCGGCAGGCCGCCCCCAGGCGGGCAAGATCGGAGCGAAAGCCGCTCGCATACTGCACCCACGAGAGGGCCAGCATTCGGGTGCGGCTGTCCATCAAGCCAATGAGCTCCTCTGGATCGATCCGTCCCTCCCGCTCCGGCACCTGGCGGTACTCGACGCCGAAGTCGGCCAGCTGCATCCAGGGATAGACGTTGGAAGGGAACTCCAGGGCCGCCCCCACCACGTTGTCTCCCGGCCGCCAGTCGACGCCTCCGGCGATCATCGACAGTGCGGTCGAGGTGTTCTCGACGAAGGCAACCTCGTGCGGCTGGCGGGCTCCGAGGAGCCGGGCGGCAAGACCGCGCACGCGCTCTACTTCGGCCTGGCGGTCGAGCCAGCGCCGGTCACCCGTGCGCGAGACGAGCTCCGCCAAATCTGAAATCCGCTGGGCGGAACGGCGGGGCAGCGGGCTCATCCCGGCGTGGTTCAGATAGGCGCACTCGTGAATGACGGGGAACTCCGCCTCGCGGAGGGCGCGCAGCCGCTCATTCATGCTCAAGAATCTCCGGTTCTCCCGCCTCGATCTCCAGGTCGAGCCCGCCGCGTTTCGGCTTCAGCTCCAGCACGGTCAGCGCCGGCAGTCCCACGATGAGAACCGAAGCGTAATGCAGGCCGCGGTACAGGAGGATGCCCGCCGCCGCCACCACCGCGTCGACTCCCATCAGTTTGAAGGAGGCCATCATGGCGACCTCCGTCGTCCCCACGCCTCCGGGGGTGCCGGTGAGAGTCCCCACGGCCGTACCCAGGGCCACGACGGCGATGACCACGAAGGGGCTGACCGGGGCCCCGATGGCCCGGAACATGGCCCACTGGGCGGCGATGTTCACCAGGAAGTAGGCCACCCCGAGGACCGCGGCCTGGGCCTGCAAGGTCCCCGACGAGAGCAGGCGCACAAAAACTCCCACCGCCTCGTGCCCCTGCGCGAAGAAGCGGTCCAGCTTGCCCTCGTCCCTCTCCGCTCGGC
>DATIOS010000203.1:0-23722 GCA_035472915.1 Thermoanaerobaculia bacterium | reverse complement strand
CTGAAGAGGCTGCCGACTCGTACCATAGCCATACCCTCCGTTTTTGTCTCGCCAGACAGGGCTCAGGATACCCTGAGCCAGCGGAGGGGTCTATTGCAACCCTTTTCAGGCAACTTCCGGCTTTTATCTTGGACAAGAGTGCAGATAGATATAGATGAGAGTTGGCTCGAAGATGAAGACTGGGAAATGCCGGTATACGAAGTCGACCAGATTGCGCCTAACACGACCATTGTCGATTTGATGAGGCTCAGGTACACGCTCGATGACGCGGCCGAGGAGAAGCTTAGAACTCACCTTCGCGAGACGTATGGAAGATTTCTGCGTAACGACAGATTTGACATCAAGGTAAACTCGAACCCACTGGAGCCTTTGCTGTTCGATATATGGGCTTATCCGCCCGGCTTTGAGCCGAGATATTACATGTTTGAAGCCAATACGGAAGACGGCGAGAAAGTTGGAGTGGAGATCCACGCCGGCCTGATAAGGGATCGAGACCCCTCAGCTGACAACTATGGCGTATATTTCTATTGCAACGATCGACTCATCATGAAGGAAGTGAAGGAATCTGCTGTCGGCTATATTCGTGGGGCAGCCGGCATTCCTCATCCCGATGCATCCCTCGCGAGAGTAATAGTTGGGCTCCATGGCGCCGCAAGGCTTATGCCTTGGAACAGCACCAAGACCGCCATCAATTTTAATAAACCAGTATTCACCGCGCTGCTTAATATATTGCTCCCAACAGTGAGTGATTTTTCCTCTCTTTCGAGGCGCTTGAAAGACGACTGGGAAGAACAAGTGTTTAAGTTCGCCAACGGTGAAATCAAGCATCTGGAGATCGACGATATCGAAGGCGTACGTAGGTCGTTCCTCCCTCCCTTGCCCCGTGTCCGCAAGAAGCCGATTGAACGGCTGAAGGAAGTGAACAAGTCAGTCATAGCAGATCGACCTTGGGTTGTTGGGCTACTTGAGTCGTTGGCTGCCCAAGAACTTATTTCACGCCAGCGATTAGAGACCAGAAACCGAATCGCGTTAATTCTATTGGATAGTACATTTGAGATAGCCTTGAAAGAGTACATTGTTCACGCTGATGGTTTGAACCTAAATGGAAAATCCCTGGAAGAGCTATTTAGGAATAGAGATGCCGTGATCGCTGTCGTTAGCCAGAAGGTCACGTTCCCGCCTGCGATGCTTAGGAGGATTCGTCACTATTACTTGATGAGGAACAAGCTCGTCCATGAACGAGCTACCGTTGATGTTACTAACGGCGATATTGCAAATTTCCGGGACGGAGTCGTCAACAGTCTAGGTTTGCTATTTGATGTGAGGGCGTAGTTCTTTATGCTGGGAAGGCACATAACCAGGGCGCTGCACGGACGGAAACCGCATCAGTTGTTGCGCCGGTGAGCTTCCACCACGTCTTTCGCAAGGAATCCTCAGTGCCCGACTACCTTGCCCACTTCCCTGAACCATTCCTCGAAGACATGGTTCAAGGCCGATGCCTCCCATTCATCGGAGCAGGCTTCTCGCTTAACGCGAAGATTCCGAAGGGCAAGAAGATGCTCGATTGGGATGGTCTCGGCAAGAAGGTGGCGGCGGCACTCCCAGAATACCAATACACTTCAGCGGTCGAGGCCTTGTCTGCCTACTCGCACGAATTTACTCGAGTGAAGCTTGTAGAGCTGCTTTCATCCGCACTACTCATTACCACGATCCAGCCAGCGAAGACACACGAGGAGTTCTGCAGGCTTCCATTCGAGCGCGTCGTGACGACCAACTTTGACTTTCTCTTGGAACAGGCATACGCACGAATCAGCAAATACTGCATTCCGTTGATATCAGAAGATCAATTGGCCATGGGTGACTCACAGGCCGGAGTCAGACTCCTCAAACTCCATGGAGACCTTCATCACCCAAATCGGCTTGTAGTGACAGAAGAAGATTACGACTCATTTCTGACCACTCTTCCCTTGCTCGCTACGCACCTTTCGAGCCTGCTGATTGACCACACTGCCTTCTTCATCGGTTACAGCCTAGATGATCCCGACTTTCGGCAAATCTGGCAGGTCGTCAAGGAAAGGCTAGGCACCCTCCGCAGGCCAGCGTACGTTCTTCAAGTCGGGTCACCATCGCATACTGTCGCGCGTTACGAACGCCGTGGCGTGAAGGTGATCAACCTCCCCAAAACGCCCACTCGATCCTATGGCGAGATCCTGGAGATCGTCTTCCGCGAATTACTGGAGTACTGGTCGTCCAAGGTCATTTCCCTTAGTACGGCTACCGAACCTGAACCACAGGCTGAACTCTCTCTCCCGTCCAGCGCTCAGAGTCGCCTAGCTTTCTTCTCCGTTCCAACCCGCTACGCCGCGGTCTACAAGGCTCGTATATACCCGATCGCGGAAAGGTACGGGTTCAGTCCGATCATGGCGACAGATGTTGCCACCCCCGGCGACAGCATCATGGCCAAGGTGTACGCGCTCATCGAGCGTTCTGCAATCGTGGTCGCTGATCTCAGTTCACCGAACACGATGCTGGAGGTGGGCATGGTCCTGTCCAAGGGGGGCATGGCAAAGCCACTAATCTTAATCACAGAAGATCAAGCGGGTGTCCCTTTCGACGTTGCCGGCCACCAAGTCATAAGGCGGCCTCGTTCTCTGGACGAAGAGTCTCCCGCCTTTATCAAGGCCATTGAATCCGCATTTGCCGACGCGTTTTCGCGGATTTCCGCGTCCCTGGAAGATGAACCAAACCGACTCATCGCAAAGAAGGAGTACCGCGCCGCTGTAATTGCCGCATTCTCGCTTCTCGAGCACGATCTTCGACAGTTGTTTGAACTCTCGGGTCTGGACATCTTTGCATCCCGCTCTACCCTTGGAATGTTGCTCGAGTACGCGCGGAAGGAAGAGGTGTTCTCGGTGAAGGAGTATAAGAACATCCGAGATCTCGTCACCGTTAGGAATCGAATCGCACATACTCGGAGCGAGGTAACAGCTGCGCAGGCCAAAACAATCGTTCGGGAAATCGCCGGCGCGACGGCCAAGCTCCGAAATGCGAATCTAACCCGTCGGTCAAGCGGACCCACCACGGCATAGCCCTTGTGGGCTGGCCGACTAGGTGCGGAACGAGCTAGGTGCCACGAAGTGCGTGCCTACGCGTCCGAATCCTGAGGTGAGGCCGAGTCTGTCGGAAAGGTCATCGCTGATTCTTCGGCGGCGGGGCAGGCTCCGGGGCGGGGGTTGTCTCCAAGGGGATACGGCCAACAGAGAAGGCTATCGCGTTCCTACTTGCGATCTACTGTCAAGCTCTGCGCCTCCCCACCTTGAACCCGCCCCCGTCCGGGCGTATCGTTGACGGACTATGCGCGCCGAGCTCCTCCAGATGGCGGCGGATCTGGCTCAGCGGGAGGAGCCGTTCGTGCTGGCGGTCGTGGTGCGCCGCCAGCCGGCCAGCTCTTCCCAGGCTGGGGACATGGCGCTGATCACCGCCGGAGGGGCCTTCCACGGCTGGCTTGGCGGCAGTTGCACCCAGCCGACCGTGGTGCGCGAGGCGCAGCGGGCGCTCGCCGAGGGTCAGCCGCGGCTCGTCGCCTTGGCGCCCGATCCGGAGACGGCGCGCCGGCCCGGCGTCTCCGTCTTTCCGATGACCTGCCACAGCGGAGGGAGCGTGGAGATCTATCTCGAGCCCGTCCTGCCGGCGCCACGGCTCGTGGTGTTCGGCGTCTCGCCCACCGCCCGGGCCCTGACCAGGCTGGGCAAGGCCATGGGCTATTCGGTGGTCGCCGTCGATCCGGCGGCCGAGCCGGATTTGTTCCCCGGCGCCGATCAGGTCCTCACCGATCCCGGCCGGGCTCCCCGGCTGTTCGCGCCGTCCCACGGGCCGCGTTTCGTCGTCGTGGCCACGCTCGGGGAGCGGGACGAGGCGGCGATACGCGACGCCCTGGCCATGCATCCGGACTACCTCGGCGTGGTGGCGAGCCGGAAACGCTTCGCCCAGGTTCGCGAGACGCTGCTTTCAGGCGGCGTGACGGCCGCGGCGATCGAGTCGATCCACAGCCCGGCGGGGCTCAACATCCGGGCCGAGAGGCCGGAGGAGATTGCCCTCTCCATCCTGGCGGAGATCGTCGAGGTGCGGCGCGCCACGCCGGACGCCAAGACGCAAGAGACCAAGGCCGCCGCGACTGTCGCGGAAACGGCGCCGGGTGAGCCCACGGAGGCGATCGATCCCATCTGCGGCATGACAGTGACGATCGCCAACGCCCGCCACACCGCCGAGCACGGAGGCCGCACCTGGTACTTCTGCTGTGGCGGCTGCCGCGAGCGCTTCCTTGCCGCACCTGAGAGTTACATGGCCCTGGAGGGCGCTGCTTGAGGCCGGAGATCGCGGTGCTTCAGGAGGCGATGGAGCGGCAGGGTTATATCGCGGATCCGGCGATCGCCACCGCCCTGTTTTTGGCCCGCGAGATGCGCCGGCCGCTGCTCATCGAAGGCGACGCGGGAGTGGGGAAGACCGAAATCGCCAAGGTGCTCGCGCGCCTCCTCTCAACCGAGCTCATCCGCCTCCAGTGCTACGAGGGGCTCGATGTCTCGACGGCGCTCTACGAGTGGAACTACCAGCGCCAGATGTTGCGGCTGCGCATGGCCGAGGACGAGGGCAAGACGGCGAGCGAAATCGAGGATCTGATTTTCGGTCGCCAGTATCTGCTGGAGCGGCCGCTGTTGCGCGCCATCACCCGGATCGAGGGGCCACCGGTGCTGCTCATCGACGAGATCGACCGCGCCGACGACGGCTTCGAGGCGTTCCTGCTGGAGGTTCTTTCCGACTTTCAGGTGACGATTCCGGAGCTGGGAACTCTCCGGGCGGAGCACATTCCCTACGTGGTGTTGACCTCGAATCGCACCCGCGAGATCGGCGACGCCTTGCGCCGCCGCTGCCTCTACCTCTATATCGAGCACCCGACCCTGGAGAAGGAGGTGCGCATTCTGCGCTCTCGGGTGCCCGGCGCCGGTGCCCGTCTGGCCGAGGAGATCGGCCGCTTCATGCAGGCCCTGCGCCGGCGGCGGCTGAGCAAGGCGCCTGGCGTGGCCGAGACGATCGATTGGGCGCAGGCGCTCTGCCATCTGCACAGCGAGCACCTCGACCGCGAGACGGTCGCCGAGACGCTGGGCTGCATTCTCAAGGATCAGCACGACCTGCGCGAGTTGGGTGCGGGCGAGCTCGAGGCGGTATTGGCGGAAGTGGCGGAGGCGGCGGGTTGAGGGGTCAATCCGACCTCGTCCGCCACTTGGCCCAGTTCGCCGGCGCTCTTCGCCAGCGCGGCGTCGGAGTGACTCTGAGTGATGAGGCGGACGGCCTGATGGCACTGACTCTTATCGACGTTGGCGACCGCGGCGAGGTGAGGCGGGCCCTGCGGGCGTCGCTCAAGATCCGGCAGCGCGACGCCGCGGTGTTCGAGGAGCTGTTCGATCTTTTGTGGAAGGTGCGTTACGACTCGTCGAATCCACCGGTCCCGGCTCCGGGCATTCCAATTCCGGCCCGGCCCAAAGCCGGCAATCGCCCCGGCCGGCCAGCGACCGAATCCGACGTGGAGCGGGCTCTCGCCCTGGGCGACGAGCTCGGCTACAGCCCGGAAGCGGTGCTGCGCCGCAAGTCGTTCGAGGAGTACTCGGCCGCCGATTCGACGGCGATGGAGCGGCTGTTGAGCCGGCTGATCCTGCGTCTCGCCACCCGCCCCAGCCGGCGGCGGGTGCCGGTGCGCGGGCGCGGCGAAGCGGATTTGCGGCGCAGCTTCCGGCGGGCGATCGCTCACGGCGGCGAGTTCCTTTCCCTGGCGCGGCGGGCGCGCCCGATCGAAAAACCCCGCCTCGTGGTGATCTGCGACACCAGCGGCTCCATGGATCCCCACACCCGATTCCTCCTCACCTTCGTGCTCGCGCTGCGCCGGGTGACCCGCTCGGAGAGATCGAGCGAGATCTTCGCCTTCAACACCACGCTGGTGCGGCTGACGCCCTGGGTTCGGCCCGGCCGGGTCGACCTCACGCTGGAGCGCTTGGCGACGCAAGTTCCCGACTGGTCGGGAGGCACGAAGATCGGCGAGTGTCTGGGAGACTTTGTGACGTACTATCTCGACGAGCTGGTCAATGGACAGACGACCGTGATCATCCTGAGCGACGGCCTCGACCGCGGTGACGTCGAGCCGCTGGCCGGGGCGATGAGGGCCATCCAGGGCCGCGCCCGGCGGGTGCTGTGGCTCAATCCGCTGGCCGGGGACGATCGCTACGAGCCCACCGCCCGGGCCATGGCGGCGGCGCTCCCGTTCATTGATCGATTGCTTCCGGCCCACAACCTCGAGTCGCTGGAGCGGCTCCTTCCCCTGCTGGCAGCCTGACGGAGAGACCACGAATATGGGAATGGAGATCACCAAAAGCTTTGTCGTCAAGGCCCCCGCCGCCGCGGTGTGGGAGTTTCTCATCGATCCCTACCGGGTGGGCAAGTGCCTGCCGGGAGCCGCCGTTACCGAGAAGTTGGACGAGCAGACCTACGCCGGCACCATTACCATCAAGGTGGGACCGGTGACGGCGAGCTATCGCGGCAAGCTGCGTTTCGAGCGCCTCGACCCGGTTGCGATGGAAGCCGACCTCTCGGCCTCGGGCCAGGAGACGAAGGGCAAGGGGGGGGCCGACATGCGGATGAAGAGCCGCGTCGTGGCGCGCGGCCCGGCCGAGACCGAGGTGACGGTGGTCTCCGACGTCAACGTCATGGGCGTGCTGGCCCAATTCGGCCGCGGCATGATCCAGGACGTCAGCGATCAGCTTTTCCAAAAATTCACGGACGGCATGCGCCGCGAGCTTGAAGCGCCGCCGGCTGCCGCTACGCCGCCGGTTGTTGAAACCGCAGCCGTTGAAGCGTCCCCGGGGGCCCCGGCTCCTGCTGCATCGGCGCCGTCCCCCTCCCCGTCGTCGGTGCCGGCCCCTGCCGCGCCGCCGCCTGCCGCCGAGAATGTCCTGGATGTCGGCTCACTGGGCGCCAAAGCCGCCAGCCGGGCGGCCGGCCGGATTCTACGGACGCCCGGATTCTGGATTGCAGTGATCGTTCTCGCCCTTCTCGTCTATTGGTTCACGTACCGGTAGGCTGCCGCTTGGAAAGGAGAGGTATCGATGATCCCCGCATCGTTCGACTATCACTCACCACAGACCCTGGAGGAGGCCTTGACCTTCCTCCAGAGTCACTCTGACGACGCCAAGGTTCTCTCCGGCGGACAGAGCCTGCTGCCGCTGCTCAAGCTGCGGCTGGGCTCCGCCGGTCACTTGGTGGATATCGGCCGCATTCCCGGGCTGGAATACATCAAGGAAGAGGGCGGCGTCCTGAAGATCGGGGGCCGCACCCGCGAGTCGGCGCTCGAGCACTCCGAGCTGATTCAAACCAAGTACCCGCTGCTGGCGCAAACCGCGGCGGTGATCGCCGATCCGCTGGTGCGCAACATGGCGACCGTGGGCGGCAATCTCGCTCACGGCGATCCGGCCAACGATCATCCGGCCACCATGCTGGCGCTGCGCGCCGAGGTCGTGGCCACCGGTCCCGGCGGCACGCGGACGATTCCCATCGATCAGTTTTTCCTCGGTCTCTTTTCGACGGCGCTGGCGGCTGACGAAATCCTCACGGAGATCCGCATTCCCGTGCCTCCTGCTCACAGCGGCGGCTCCTACGTCAAGCTGGAGCGCAAGGTGGGGGATTTTGCGACCGCGGCCTCCGCCGTCCAACTGACGCTGGGTGCAGGAGGCGAAGTGGCGAAGGTGGGAATCGGCCTCACCAATGCCGGTTCGACGCCTCTGCGGGCCGCCGACGCCGAACAATATCTCACCGGCAAGCAGCCGAGCGCCGACGTCATCGCCGAGGCGGCACGGCGGGCGTCGGCCATCGCCACGCCCAGCGCCGACCGGCGGGGGGCCATTGAATACAAGCGGCAGATGGCACGCGTCCTCACCGGCCGCGCGCTCAAGGCGGCCATCGACTGGGCCAAGGAGCACTGAGCCATGGCGCAACATCAAATCAAGGTCAAGATCAACGGCACCGATCACAAGGCGGAGGTCGAATCGCGCCTCCTTCTCGTCCACCTGTTGCGCGAAACGCTCAGCATGACCGGCACCCACATCGGCTGCGACACCACGCACTGCGGTGCCTGCACCGTGCTGCTCGACGGCGTGCCGGTCAAGTCCTGCACCGTGCTCGCCGTGCAGGCCGACGGCCGCGAGGTGAAGACGGTGGAGGGTTTGGAGCAGGACGGGAAGCTCCATGCCATTCAGAATGGTTTCCATCAGGAGCACGGCCTGCAGTGCGGCTTCTGCACGCCGGGCATGATGATCACCAGCTCGGCCCTGCTGGCGAGCAATCCCGATCCCAGCGAAGCGCAGATCCGTCAGGCGATTTCCGGCAACCTCTGCCGGTGCACCGGCTACGTCAACATCATCAAGTCCGTGCAGCACGCGGCGGCCGCGCTTCGGCAGCCTGCCGAAGCGGTCGCGAAATAGGGAGACAGCCATGGCGACGACGACACTTCGTACCAGTCCGGAAGTCTGCGGCATGGGCCACTCGATGAAGCGCAAGGAAGATCCGCGCTTCATCCGCGGCCAGGGCCATTACGTCGACGACATCAAGCTCCCCGGGATGCTCCACATGGACATCGTGCGGAGCCCCTACGCGCACGCCAAAATCCTTGCCATCCATACCGAGAAGGCCCTCGCCATTCCGGGCGTCCTGGCGGTGATCACCGGCGAAACCCTGAAGACCTACGGTCTGCACTGGATGCCGACGCTGATGTCGGATACCCAGATGGTGCTGCCGGTCGAAAAAGTGATGTATCAGTCGCAGGAGGTGGCGGCGGTGATCGCCACCGACCGCTACACCGCGGCCGACGGTGTCGACGCGGTGGAGGTCGAATATGAGCCGCTGCCGGTGGTGGTCGACCCGAGAAAGGCCTTGGAGCCGGGTGCGCCGGTGCTGCGCACCGACAAGGAAGGGAAGACGGACAATCACATCTGGCATTGGGAGACGGGCGACCGCGCGGCGACCGAAAAGGCCTTCGCCGAGGCCGAGGTGAAGGTCAAGCAGGACATTTACATTCCCCGCATCCACGTCGCCTCGATCGAGACCTGCGGCTGCGTCGCCGACTTCAACAAGACGGACACTCATCTCACCGTCTACATGACGACCCAGGCGCCGCACGCCATCCGCACCGTCATCGCCCTGGTGGCCGGGCACGTCGGCCTGTCGGAAGAGAAGATCCGCGTCGTCTCTCCGGACCTCGGCGGCGGCTTCGGCGGCAAGGTGCCGGTCTATCCCGGATATGTGATCGCCATCGCCGCGTCGGTGGTGATCGGCAAGCCGATCAAGTGGGTCGAGGACCGGATGGAGAACCTGCAGGCCGACTCCTTCGCCCGCGACTACCATATGACCGCCGAGCTCGCCGCCAAGAAGGACGGCACGATGACAGCGCTTCGCATCACGACGCTCGCCGATCATGGCTACGCCGACGCCGCCGCCAACCCGTCGAAGTACCCGGCTGGGTTGTTCTCGATCTGCACCGGCTCCTACGACATCAAGACGGCCTTCACCGAGATGGACGCCGCCTATACCAACAAACCGCCGGGCGGCGTCGCCTACCGCTGCTCCTTCCGCGTCACCGAGGCCGTGCACGCCATCGAAAGGGTTACCGATGTGCTGGCGCAGGAGCTGAAGATGGACCCGGCCGAGCTGCGGTTCAAAAACTTCATTCCGGCTGACAAGTTCCCCTACAAGTCGGCCCTGGGTTGGGAGTACGACAGCGGCAACTACAAGGCGGCTTTGGAAAAGGCCATGGCAGGAGTTGGCTACGCCGAGCTGCGAAAAGAGCAGGCGGAGAAGCGGGCGAAGGGCGAGCTGATGGGGATCGGCATCTGCTCCTTCACCGAGATCGTGGGCGCCGGGCCGTCGCGGGAGTTCGACATCCTGGGCATCAAGATGTTCGACTCGGCGGAAATCCGCATCCATCCCACGGGCAAGGCGATCGCTCGCTTCGGCACCAAATCGCAGGGCCAGGGGCACGAGACGACCTACGCCCAGATCGTCGCCGAGGAGCTCGGCATTCCGGCGGCGCACATCCAGGTCGAAGAGGGCGATACCGACACCGCTCCCTATGGCCTCGGCACCTACGCCAGCCGGTCGACGCCGACCGCCGGAGCCGCCGCGGCGGTGGCGGCGCGGAAGATCCGCGACAAGGCGAAGAAGATCGCCGCGTACTTGCTGGAAGTGAGCGAGGACGACCTCGTTTGGGAGGTCGGCAAGTTCTCCGTCAAGGGCGCGCCGCAGAAGTCGAAGACCATCCAGGAACTCGCCTTCGCCGCCTACACCAACCATCCGCCGGGAATGGAGGCGGGGCTGGAGGCGGTCGACTATTACGATCCGCCGAACCTGACGTTCCCCTTCGGCAGCTACATCTGCGTCGTGGACATCGACCGCGGCACGGGCGAAGTCAAGGTCCGCCGCTTCCTGGCGATCGACGACTGCGGCAACATCATCAACCCGATGATCGTCGACGGCCAGATCCACGGCGGCCTGAGCATGGGCTTGGCCCCGGCGCTCTTCGAGGAGATCAGCTACGACGAGAACGGCAACAACTCGGCCGGCAGCTTCATGGACTACCTCGTTCCCACCGCCATGGAGACCCCGAGCTGGGAGACCGGCAAGACGGTGACTCCTTGCCCGCACCATCCGCTGGGAGCCAAGGGCGTCGGCGAGTCGGCCACCGTGGGCGCCCCGCCGGCGATCGTCAACGCCGTCGTCGACGCGCTGTCGCACCTTGGAGTGCGGCACATCGAGATCCCGATGACTCCCGAGAAGGTATGGAATATCCTCAAGGAGAAGGGAGTGGCGGAGTAGGGAACCCCTGCTCTCATCGCATTGAAGCTATTCGGGAACTTTTCGCGGCCTCCGGGCGTCTATCAGAACAGGGCGCAGGTCACTCAGCCCTGGGAGGACTCGGTGGGCGTTGCCACGGTGTACCCGGCAGTCAGTCAGGATGTCGCGCTCGACGTCGAGCTCGTCGAGCGCCATCGCTGCGGTGACCTGCACGCGTTCGACGAGGTCTACGCGCGCTTCGGAGAGATGGTCTACAACCTGTCCCTGCGCCTCGCGGGCAACCGTGAGGAGGCCGCGGACCTCACGCAGGAGGTCTTCCTGCGCATCTACCGGCACCTCGGCAGCTTCGGGGGCCGTTCGACTCTCAAGACCTGGGTGTTCCGCATTGCCATCAACCACTGCCGCGACCGGCTGTCGCGCCACGTCCCCAACATGCAGTCGATCGACGGGGACTCCGAGGAGGGCGGGGGCGTCGTGCTGGCCGATCCGGCTCGCGGGCCGGAGGAGCTGGCGGTTGCCGCCGACGAGGGCCGGCGGGTCATGTCGGGTTTGTCCCGCCTGCCCCAGGTCTTTCGCGAGGCGGTGGTATTGCGGGACCTTGAAGGGTTATCCTATGAGGAGATTGCTGAAGTGCTTGGAGTTCGTGTGGGCACGGTCCGTTCGCGGATCGCACGCGGCCGAGAGCAACTGCGGCACCTCCTGGAGAAAGGGCTATGATTCGTCACGTTTCTACTGAGGACCTTTCCGCTTATCTCGACTCCGAGCTCGGGTATGCCGAGGTCGGACCGCTGGAAGCTCATTGCGCGTCGTGCGCCGACTGCGGCTCGCGGCTTGCTACGTTGCGGCGGGTGGTCAACGGGCTCGGCGGCATCCACCGCGCCGAGCCGCCGGCGGCCTTGCGGCACCAGATTCGGCGGGAGGTGCAGACGCCGCCGCCCAGCGGCCTCGCGCATCGGATCGAGTGGGCGCTCGAGTCGCTGCGCATCCTGCTCTTCCCTGTCCGGCCGACTCTGCGCGCCTCGGCGGTTCTGGGTCTCGCGGCGGTGGCGGGCCTTTTCGCCGTCAGTCACGGCGTGGGCGACGGCTTCCTGCGCAACGATGAGCCTCAGCCCCGCCAGCCGATTGAGATCGTCGAGACCCGCCTTGGCGAACCGCTGTCGTTGCCGCCGCAGACCACCAGCGAAGTGGCCGGCCGCAAGTTCATCTTGACCGACGCCGGTTGGGTACAGCGCGGCCTGGAAGGGGAAACTCCCGAGACCCGCCTGGACTCCCACAGCCCTCAGGGCCGGGCGTTGCTGACCAAGTACTCGGACCTGCAGTTCCTGCTCGCCGACGGCTCGTCCGTCGTGCTGCGCTACAACACGGAGACGGTGGAGATCCGCACCATTCCGCCGGTCACCCGCATCCTGGGCTTCACCCCCCATCCCCGGCCGGGACGGGGGCATGCGAGGGCGGTGTCAGCGTAGAAGCTCAGCTCTTTCAGAATCCAGAACTGCACGCCCCCCTGTCAGTGAAAGCTCGCAGTGGGGCAGAGGATTCGACTCCCTTCAATCAGGCCGTCGTCTCCCAGAGGGCGCGGATCGGCACCGCGGAGAGTCCCGCGCCGAAGCTCACGCTGACTTCGCCGTCATAGAGCACCACACCTCCCACGAAGCGCTTGCCGGCAGCTTCCTTGAGCTTGTGAAGCCCGCGGAAGTCTGCCGTCGTGACGGTCGCACCAGCTTTCACTTCGACCCCGGCTACCTCGTGCGCTCCCCGCTCGAGCACGATGTCCACCTCGCCGCCGTCCTTGTCTCGGAAATGAAAGAACCGGATGTCGTCCTGGTGCCAACTTGCCTGCCGGCGGAGCTCCAGAAAGACGAAGGTCTCGAGCAGCGGGCCGAGCGCTGCGCGGTCAGCCGTCACCACTTCGGCATCGAGCCCGAGCAGGGCGCCCGCCAATCCCGTGTCGCCGAGGTGCAGCTTCGGGGTCTTGATCAAGCGGCTCAGCCGGTTGGTGTGCCAGGGCGGCAGCAACTCCAGCAGGAACAACCGTTCGAGGAGAGTCACATAATCGCTGATCGTCGTACGGCTCAACTGAAATGGGCTTGCGAGATCCGTTACGTTCAGAAGACTCGCCGTGTATCCGGCGGCGAAGGTGAGCAGTCGAGGAAGAGCGTCCAGACTGCGGATGCGTGTCAGGTCGCGCACATCCCGCTGGACCAGCGCTTCAATGTAGTCACGGTACCAGGCTGTACGGCGGCGAGGCGTTTCCCGGGCGAGGGCCGCAGGGTACCCGCCGGCCAGAATCCGCTCCGTCAGCTCCGCTCCCAGCCGCTCATACGTCTTGGTTTTGAAGCCTTCCCCGAACAGCGTGTCGAGGAATCGCGGCTCTCGCCCCGCGAGCTCGCATTGGGCCAGCGGATGCAGCCGCAGGATCTCCATTCGCCCGGCCAATGAGTCGGCGAGCTTCGGCACCAGCAGCACATTGGCCGAGCCCGTGAGGAGAAAACGTCCCGGAGTGCGATGGCGGTCCACAGTGGACTTGATGGTGGTGAAGAGCCCGGGGGCCCGCTGCACCTCATCCAGAATGGTGTGCTCGGGCAGGTCGCCGACGAAACCCACCGGATCGGCTTGGGCGGCGGCGAGCACAACGTCATCATCGAAGCTGAAGTACGCGAAATCCCTCGCCTGGCCCACCCTCCGTGCCAGCGTTGTCTTACCGCACTGGCGCGGCCCGTGAATCAGGACGACCGGGGTATCGGCCAGCGCCTCGGCGAGGAGCGGCTCCACCAGGCGCGGGAGGATTGCGGGTTCACTCACGCGGCAGATCGTAACCTTTGGGTTCGGCTGATTGCAAGGTTGGGGTTCGGCTGATCGTCAGGTTGGGGTCCGCCAATTGAAACTTTCCAACCCGCCGAGCCCCTCTTTCCTCACTGTGCCTTCACCTCGGTCCACAACTGGTCCAGCAGCTGCGTCGTCTCCCCGAGGTCCTCGATCAGCTCGCAGCGGTTGAGGATCTCCTGGGGCGGATAGATCGACGGATCGGCCTTGATCTTGGCGTTGATCAGCGGCAAGGCGGCTTGGTTGGCACAGGCGTAGTGGACATGGTTGACGATCTTGGCCGCGATCTCGGGCAACATCACGAAGTCGAGGAAGGCGTAGGCGGCATCTTCGTTGCGGGCTCCCTTGGGGATCGCGAGGTTGTCGACCCACAGCGTCCCGCCCTCCTTGGGAATCACGTAGGCCAGGCGGCCTGAAGAGTGGGCCACGGCTTCGGCCAGCTCGCCGTTGTAGCCTTGGGACAGGTCGACGTCGCCAGCCGCCAGGAGGTTGGCGAAGTCCGAGCTGTTGTAGGTGCGCACCAGCGGCTTCTGCTTCTTGAGCCTCTCGGCGGCCTGGCGGAGGATCGCCGGATCTCGCTCGTTGATCGAGCGTCCCATCAATCTCAGAGTCGCGCCGAAGACCTCCCGTTGATCGTCCAGCATCAGGATGTGGCCGGCGTGGCGTGAATCGAAGACCGCCGCCCAGCTGTCAACGGATGGCTGGATCTTCTTCTGGTCGTAGCCGATCCCTGTCGTGCCCCACAGATACGGTACGGAGTGGCCGTTTCCCGGATCGTATTTCTGGTTGAGGAAGCGCGGATCGAGATTCTTCAGGTGGGGGAGGCGGCCGTGATCCAAAGGCTGGACGAGTCCCTGGGGAATGAGGATCTTCAGCATGTAGTCGGACGGCACCGCCACGTCGTAACCGGCGACGCCGGACTGGAGCTTCGCCAGCACGGCCTCGTTCGAATCGAAAGTGTCGACATTGGCGTGGATGCCCGTGCGCCGCTCGAATTCCTCGACCACCTCTTGCGGCAGGTAGTTCGTCCAGATGTAGATGTTGACGACTTTGCCGGACGGCTTCGAGCCTTTTCCTCCGCCACAGGCGCCGGAGAGAATTGCTGCGAGAAGGAGGACGGTTACCTTGCTATTCATCGATCTTCCTTCTCCTGGAGCAGACGGTGGGCCGCGGCGATGAGAACGATCGTCACGGCCAGCAGCAGGGTCGAGATGGCGTTGACCTCGGGTGTAACGCCTACTTTCAGCATCGAGTAGATGAGAAGCGGCAACGTCGTGGCGCCAACGCCGGCCACGAAAGAGGTGATCACGTAGTCGTCGATCGAGAGGGTGAAGACGAGGAGGGCGCTGGCCACGATTCCCGGCAGGGCGAGCGGCAGGGTCACCCGTCGAAAGGTTTCGAAGGGGCCCGCTCCTAGATCACGGGCCGCCTCTTCGAGAGCTGGATCGAGTCCTGCCAGCCGTGCCCTCACCACCAGGGCCACATAGGAGACGCTGAACACCACGTGGGCGATCACCACCGTCGCGAGTGACAGTTGCAAGCTGACGGCGCCGAAGAAGGTTACCAGGGCCGCACCCAGCACCACTTCGGGGATGATCACCGGCAGGTAGAGCAGCGTCTGCGTCATCCGCTTGCCGCGAAAGGCCGGGCGGGCGAGCGCCAAGGCCGCGGGCGTCCCAAGGAGGACGGCGGTAGCCGTCGTGATGCCAGCCACCTCCAGGCTGTTCCGCAACGCGCGCAGGAGGAGTCCGTCATTCAGGAGCCGCCGGTACCAATCGAAGGTAAAACCCTGCCAGAAGGCCGTCTGCCGCGCCGCGTTGAAGGAGAAAACCATGAGAATGGCGATCGGCGCGTAGAGAAAGAGGTAGACCAGCACCGTGTGCGTCGCAAGCAAGCGCCGGACGCCGCGGCTGGACCTCAAAGCAGCTCCTCGCCGCCGCGGCGCCGGGCCAGCCACGCGTAGCCAAGGAGCAGTAAGAGGACCGCCGCCGTCAGCTCGAAGGCGAGGGCGGCGCCGAAGGGTTGGTTGCGGGCCACGGCGAATTGGTTCTGGATGAGATTGCCGAGCAGCATGCTGCGCGCGCCGCCGAGAAGATCCGAGACCACGAACTGGCCCAGGCTGGGAATGAAGACCAAGACGATGCCGGCGGCCAGCCCTGGCAGGGTGAGAGGAAAGGTCACCCGCTTGAAGGTCTGGAAGGTGTTCGCTCCGAGGTCCGAGCCCGCTTCGAGCAGCGAACGGTCGAGCTTCTCCAGCGAGGCGTAGAGGGGGAGGATCATGAATGGCAGCTCGCCGTAGACGAGACCGATCATCACCGCGGTTTGGGTGTAGAGCAGCTCTACGGGATGGCGCAGAATGCCGCTCCCCACGAGCACGAGGTTGAGCAGCCCCTCGGTGCGCAGAATGAACATCCAGGCGTAGGTGCGAATGAGAAAGCTGGTCCAGAACGGGATCACCACCAGCCCCAGCAACAAACCTTTCCACCGCCGCGGCGCCAGCAGTGCGAGATAGTAGGCGATGGGGAAGCTGACGACGATGCAGAGACCGGTCGTCGCGACCGCCATCCACAGCGACCGCCAGGCAATCTTCAGGAAAATGCCGTCGAACGATCGGGCATAGTTGGCGAGGAATGCGCCGGAGTGCAGGTATTTACCGAGGTGTTGGATCGGCTGCAGGCCACCGTAGGTTCCGCGCTGGGCGAAGCTGATTCCCAGCATGAGGAGCAGGGGAACGAGGAAGAAGAGGCCCAGCGCCAGCCAGGCGGGCAGGAGGAGGGGGAGGGCGCGGTAGGTTTTGCGGGTCATTGAGGAGTTGGATGATGACGTTTTGGCAGAGCGGGATCAAGTCTGGCTATGGTCTAGTAGGGAACGTATACTGGTCGCCGTGAGCGTTGTCGCCTTGGATGAAGAGAAGCTCGACCGGCTGAGGAACTATTTTACCGAGCATCCTGAGCTCGGGGTCGCTTCCGTGTACCTGTTTGGCAGTCACGCCGAGGGAAGAGCGCATCGTGAAAGCGACGTAGATATCGGGATACTTCTTCAGTGGGAGCGCCATCCAACACAGGGCGACCGCTTCGACCTGCGGGTCCAGTTGGGCACGGAGCTGATCTCTATTCTTCATCACAACGAGGTCGACGTCGTCATCCTCAACGACGCTCCACCTCTCCTGGGCCGGAAGATCATTTACGACGGCGTCCGGGTATTCCGCGGCGATCCAGAGGCCGACCACGACTACATGCGGGATGTCCAGATCCGGGCCGCGGACCTGGAACCCTGGCTCAGGCAATGGCGCAAGCTCACGCTGGAGGCGATGGTGCGATGAGCCCTGTGATCGAACGCCTCGCGGAGCTGCGGCGTCACCTCGATCACTTGAGGGACCTGCGCCCGCGCGTATCTAGCTCCGAGGATCTGCGCCGCGATCTGTCGCTGCACAATGACGTACTTTTCTCGCTCCTTACGGTCTGCCAGTTGGTGATCGACATTGCCAGCGAGCTTTCCGCCCGCCGCGGCCTGCGTTTCGGGGACTACACCGAGGCCGTGCGCAATTTGTCGGTCTTGACCGAGATTCCACCTGCCTTGGTCCGGAGTCTGGAGAAGCTGCCGGGATTCCGAAACGTGGTCATTCACGAGTATGTGACCCTGGACCTGCGGCATGCGATTGAAGCGATGGACCAACTTGGCCCAGTCGAGGAATTCCTGGAGATCGTTCGGCGGCTCGAAGGTTAACCCCGCAAGATCACCTCATGCCGGCGGTCCCAGCAGAGCAGGGCGGCGCTGCCAGGCGGGAACGGCAGCTCCGACCCTGAATTCTGGGCCAGGACGGTGAAGCGCCCACCGTGCCGGTCCTCGACAATCCACTCTGTGCTCGCTCCATGGTAGACGCGTTCGAGCACCGTGACCGGCCGCCCGCTCTCTCCAGAAGGGCACAGGGCGAGCTTTTCAGGGCGGACCACGAAGCGGCGTGAGCCGTCTTCCGCCAGGAAGACGTTCGTGGCGCCCAGGAAGCGGGCGACGAATTCAGTGGCGGGCGATTCGAAGACCTCGACCGGGCTTCCCACCTGCTCGACCCGACCTCGGTCCATCACGGCGATGCGGTCGGAGAGGGCGAGGGCCTCTTCCCGATCGTGAGTGACGAAGACGAAGGTGATGCCGAGACTGCGCTGGAGGGCCTTGAGCTCCACCTGCACTTCGCGGCGCAGGTTGGGATCAAGGGCGGCGAGAGGCTCGTCGAGCAACAACACCTGCGGCTCCAGAACGAGCGCCCGGGCGAGCGCGATCCGCTGCCGCTGGCCACCGCTCAACTGGTCCGGCCGGCGGCGCTCGAAGCCCGTCATACGTACCAGTGAGAGGGCGGCAGCGACGCGTTCCGTCTGGGCGGCTTTGGGGAGCGCCTTGTAGCGCAGGCCAAAGGCGACGTTCCGCTCGACGGTGAGGTGAGGGAACAGAGCGTACTGCTGAAAGACCATGTTCACCGGGCGCTGGTGGGCGGGCATGGCGGTGACGTCGGCGCCGCCGATCCGGATTGTCCCCGCGTCCGGCTCTTCGAGGCCGGCGATCATCCGCAGCAGGGTCGTCTTGCCGCAGCCGCTGGGACCGAGCAGGGCGAAGAGCTCGCCGTGGCCGATCTCCAGCGTCACCTCGTCGACGGCTGTGACGCCTTCAAAACGCTTGGTGACGCGATCGATCTCGACGCTGGGGTCGGGCGACGTCATTGCGGCCGGTGCGTCAGGATTTCGAGGACTATTGCCTTCAGAGGGGGGAGGTCGTCCTTCGCAGTGAGCCAGACAGTCTGAAGATCAACGCCGAAATAGTCGTGGATGAGCTTGTCCCGCATTCCGGCAATGTCCTGCCAAGGGACCTGTAGATTTTCGTTCCGAAGATTCTGGGAGAGTCGGCGAACGGCCTCGCCAATGATCTCGATCTGTCGGATGACCCCGTCCTGCAAAAGGCTATGATTTAGGAAAACCGAGTTATCGATGCCGTCGAGGTAAGTCTCGACTTTCAAGATGGCGTCGAGGATGTGCCGGAGATAGACAGAATCATCCCGCGGCATAGAGGACCCGGAGCTCGCTCAGAATGCGATCGCGCAGATAGGGACTGAGGGCTCCCTCGGTCAGGAGGTCAACCTTCCGACCGAGAGCATTCGAGATCTGCCGCTCCAGAGCCACCAGGGAGAGCAGGCTCCTGGGTTTGGCAAAGCGAATCAGCACGTCGATGTCACTCTTCTCAGTCGCCTCACCCTTCGCCATAGATCCGAAAACGCCGACCATACTGGCGTCGTTGGCCCGGCAGATATCAACGAGCTTGTGAGTATCGAAAGGGAGTATGGCCATTGGGTGCCTCCGGGAAACTCTAGCATGCCGATCGCGCACTCCGACCACGCCCATCGCGTACAATCGAAGCAGACTCTCGCGGAGGTGACCGTGCGCAAAGCATTCAAGGCGGATCCATCGTTTCTGCGGCTCGTTCTTGCGGTGCTTCTCGGCGCCGCGATCCTGACCGCGCCGGCGAGCGCCCGCGATCCCCGCTGGCGTGCCTTCGGCCCGGGTGGCGGCACCGTCACCGGCCTGACGACCGATCCCCAAGATCCCCAGGTCGTCTATGCCGCCACGTTCCGAGATCTCTACGGCAGCCGCGACGGCGGTCAGACGTGGAGGGGATTCTCCCTACCGCCGCCGATCAACGCGGTGGCGGTCGCTCCCGGTCGTCCCACCACGCTCTACACCGGCGGCGCGAAGATCCTGCGCAGCGGCGACGGCGGCCGGAGTTGGAGGACGGTGCTCGACGAACCGTTCCTGGACGTTCACGCCCTGGCCGTGACGACGGGACACCGGCCGGTGGTCTTCGCCCTCAGCCAGAACGCGGTGAGGCGCAGCGCGGACGACGGCCAGACCTGGACCACTCCCTTGACCTCCGACGGGCAGATCGATTCCCTGGCCGTCGATCCGATCACACCGGCCATTGCCTATGTCGCGGACCGCAACGGCGTCTTCCGCAGCTCCGACTCGGGGCTGAGCTGGACGAGGATCCTGGAGCTCGACGCCTCGGCGCCTGTTCTGGTGGCTGTGGCTCCCTCGTCGCCGCGGACGCTGTATGTGGTCGCCGGCTTGTCCATTCCGGGCTTCACCGTCTTCCGCAGCTCGAATAGCGGTGAGACCTGGACGCGGGTGCGGGACCGGGAAGGCTCTTTCGACCGCGCCCTGGTGGTCGATCCCGGGTCGCCGACCAAGCTTTACCTGGCAGGGCTCGATGGGGTGCTCGGCAGCTTCGACGGCGGCCGGGTCTGGATACCGTTGGATGGCGGGATGCCCAAAGGCCAGCTCGGCGAAAGCCCCAGTGCCTTCTCCCTGGCGTTCGCTCCCCGGCAGCGGCGGACGCTCTTCGCGGGGCTCTACGAGTTGGGAGTGGCCCGCAGCGACAATAGCGGCGGGACCTGGGCAATTCCCGTGCAGACCGGCCTCGGCGTGGCCACCTATTCCTCCCTTTTCTTCAATCCCTTGCGCCCCGGGGAGGAGCTCGTCGCTCTTGGCTCCGCGGGCGATCGCGTGCTGCGCAGCGCCGACGACGGCTCGACGTGGTCTTTTCTGCCGCGACGGATCGCCCGCCTCGGCCTGCACGCGATGGCTTTCGACGTCGCGGACCCCGATCTCTTCTACGCCGCCACCAACGAAGGAGTGTGGAGGACCAGGGACGACGGCGCGACCTGGTCCAAGCTCACGGCGGAAGCTGTCTACCGGTTGGCGACGGCGGGCCCCGATGAGCTGCTGGCCTCGGGCTATTGCGGCATGAATCGCTCCCGGGACGGGGGCCTGACGTGGGAGACGGCGCTGCCCTGCGCCTACGACGACTTTCTAAGCCAGGGTGTCGGACGTCTCTGGGTGGACCCGAGCGCCCCGGACGCGATCTATGTGCTCGTGACCCTGTTCAGCGATACCCACCCCTACGGCACCCTTATTCTCGCCAGCAGGGACCGCGGGGTCACCTGGCGGCAACTCGAGGTGGCGAATCCGTTCCTGTTCGAAGTGGCTCCGGGGAGCTCCCGCGTTCTCTATACCGCGGACCCTGGTGGGCCGATCAAGCGCAGCCAGGACGGGGGATTGACGTGGCAGAAGATGCACGATCAACTGTCCTCCGACGAACCGTTCTCCAGCCTCGCCATCGACGCCCAGGACCCGAATACGATCTACCTCGCCACACCGCGGAGAATTCTGCGCAGCCGGGATGGCGGGCAAACGCTGGAAGTGCTCGACCCGGATTTCAGCGCCAGCCTGACGACCGACCGCGCCAGGCCTGGCTTGCTGTTCGCGGGCACTTTCCAGGCCGGACTGTTCGAGCTGCAGGTGGAGTGACGGAAGGGATCGGCAGGCGGCCGGCCCCGATTGCCGTCCGCCTGCCTTGAAAACAAGCGCGCCTTTGAGCGTCTCTAGCTCGCAAGCACCGTACGCAGCGCGGGCGCTGAAGTTTCATTCAACCGGATCTCCTCCGGCGGACGGGCGGACCGGGTGGGGGCGCCGACGTAATACTGGCCGGGCAGCAGGGTCTCGTGCTTCATCACGACGCTGCCGTCCTCGACGCGGGCGCCTTCGCCGATGCTGGCGCCGTAGAGCAGCACGGCGCCGTTGCCGACGGTGCAGCGGGCGCCGAAGCGGGCGGGAGCGATTTTCAACACCCGGTCCTCGAAGCTGTGGAGCTGCAACAGGCAGGAGACCGTGGCGTCGTCGTCGATCTCCAGCATGTCGGGATCGACGACCTGCGCGAAGCGGGTGCCGAGCACGACGCGCTTGCCGATGCGGGAGCCCAGGGCTCGCAGCCACCAGATCATGAACGGCGTGCCCTCCAGGCTCGTCAGGCTGCCCCGCACGTAGGCCGCCCACAGGACGTAAAGGAAGTCCCAACGGCTGCACCAGCAGGACCACAGGGGATGGCGACCTTCCTGGACGCGCCCGAGCAGCAGCCACTTCGAGACCAGGACGAGCGCCACCAGGCAGGCGCCCTCGGCCATGGTGAACCCGGGCAGCGTCAGGGTGAAGAAAACATCGCCCGGCTCCGTCGCGCGCCAGTGGGGCAGAACCTTGAACCACAGGATGCCGAGCAGCGCCGGGACGACCGGGATCAGCCCGCGCAGGTACTCCCAGAAGAGCCGCGTCACGTAGCGGTACCAGGCGGGATCGTGGGTCAACCGGCGGTCGCTCTCGACCACCTCGCGTCGCGGCAGCTCGAAAGACGGGTGACCGAACCATGAGGTGCCGGGTTGGATGCGGCTGGCGTCGGCCACGGTCGAGATCCCCACCAGGATGTCGGTGGGGAGCTGGGAGCCGCCGGGAATCACCACGTGGTTGCCGAGGAAGGTGTTCTTCGACAGCGTCGTGCGGGCGCAGGTGATGGTGCCCCGGTGCAGCCACGGCCGGCCCAGGTAGATGCCGTCGGCAAAGAAGCTCTCGTCGCCTATCTCCACCAGCTCCGGAATCACCTCCATGATCGTGCTGATCTCGCACTTGCGCCCGACCTTCATCCCCGCCGCCCGCAGCCAGCCTGGCCAGAGCAGCGTGCCGCTCAAGGCGTTGCCGGCGCTCTCCAGCAGGCTCTCTTTGATGAAGACGACGAGCGACGTCCAGCCGTAGAGGGGATAGGTGCCGGGTTTCACCGAGCCGATCAAGCGGACGGCGAGCGCCTCCACCGGCAGCGCCAGGAAGAAGCCGGCGACGACGATGCCGAGCGCGATGAGGATCGGCGCCGCCGCGAACGACGAGGGTGAGTAGAGCGTCTCGAGCCAGGGTGTTTTGACGACGTGCTCGCACACCGCGGCGAGGACGACCAGCGGCAGGAAGGCGAGCTGTGCGGTCACCCCGCGCGCCAGCAGCATCATGACGCCGTGGAGGGCCGCGGGCCACCGGCGGCCGCCGGTGATGGCGGGTGCCGCCGGCGCCGGTCCCTCGAAGTCCGCCGGCACGCCGTTCCACATCTCGCCAGCCGGGATCGTGGCGTGCGAGGTCAGCGTCGACAGACTGGTGAGCACCGCACCCGCCTGCATCGCGCTGTTGGGAGCCATCCGCGCCCGGGTGTCGAGCGTGCAGCCAGCGCCGATGGTGACGGGTCCCAGCAGCATCTCCTGGTCCTCGAGCTCGACCAGGCCCAGGGACGCGTCGCGCCCGATCGTGGCGCCGTCGCCGATTTCCAGCAGGTCCCAGCCGCCGGCCCGCAGCTCCACGCCGCGGTGGATGTGCACGTCCTTGCCGATCCGGGCACCCAGGGCGCGCAGGAAGCCGTTCTTGAACACCGTGCCCTCGATCAGCTCCCAGGGAATGAGGCGCACGAGCTGCTGCACCAGCCAGTTGCGCAGGTAGAGGCTCCCCATGTAGGGATATCGCCCCGCCTGGTAGCGGCCGATGAGCAGCTTCTTGGCCGCCACCGCTGCCAGCAGCGAGAGCGGCGCGTAGATTGCCAGGGCCGCGAGAGCCAGGGCCGGAATCAAGACCAGGAAGCCGGTGATTCCGAGGTCGTCCGCCACGGCCGGCAGCAGGCGGAAGGCGACGAGGTAGGCCGCGGCGGAGCCGGCGAGGACGGTGCCGAGAATCCACGCCAGTTGCGCCAGGGAGACGAACGGCGCCAGCTTCGAGATCTCCCGCCGGGCGCGCCGGCGGTCCGGGCGGTCCGCCGCCGAGGCGCTGCCGGCGACGCGGGTGGCAAGCTCCGCTACCGTCCGCGCCTCGTAGACGTCGCGCACGGTCAGCGCCGAAGTCAGCTTGTGCTTGCGGAGATTGGAGATCGCCTGCGCCGCGAGCAGCGAGTTGCCGCCGAGGTCGAGGAAGAAGTCGTCGTGGATGGAGACCGGCTCGCCATGGCGGAGCTGCTCCGAGAACACCCGCGCCACGGCGCGCTCTGCTTCGCTGCGGGGCGGCACCAGGTCCCGTTGCGTCTCTCTCTCCGGCAGCAGGTCGGGCAGCGCCGCGCGGTTGAGCTTGCCGCTCGATGGGCTTGCGGGCATTTTCTCGACGAAGCCGTAGCGCACCGG
>DATIOS010000202.1:0-7689 GCA_035472915.1 Thermoanaerobaculia bacterium | reverse complement strand
CGCACGACGCGACCCCCGCCGGTGATGCCACGGACCTGTACTTCTCCAGCGCGGAGGAAAGCATGGGCCGAAAGCTATTCCACCCCGGGTAGGGCCGAAGACAATTCAGCACGAGAGTGTCCTGTCCCACCTGTACAAGCGCGGACCGGTCCTCGTTAAGGAATCTCAGGCGGCGCGATGTGACCTGCTGTGGCGCTTGACCCTGTTCCACCTTAACCGCGAAGTGCTCCGTCTGCTCCCTGTGGGGGAAATCTCCCTTGAGTTGGGTGTACAGCAGCCCGGGGATTGTCCAGTCCCATTCCTGTCCAGGCGCGAACCGGATATCACAAAGCGCCTCAACCAAGGGTGGGTTGGCGTAATTGCGTCGGTTGTGCATGGCTAAATCGTCATGGTTATAGGGCAGTCTAGCAGGAAACACTCTTACCCAACGCCTTTTCTCCTGCGCAAATCGAGCCAACTGCGACTTCAAGACGGACATCATCCTGCATTTTCTTCGTATCCCGTTTGTGATCTGAGTTTTACCTGCTGTGTGCTTCTGTCTTCATTGCCACCACTCTTTCTTCTCTTGCTCGTTCTCAGTGTCATACAGCGGCGCGAACGAGACACAGTTAGTGTCAATCTGGCAATCCCAGAATTCGGCGTACAGCTTCCCGCACGATTTCCGACTCTGAGCGGCGTTCGTCGAACGCTCGGCGGCGCAGCTCCTCCGCCTCATCTCTATGAAACCAAATGGTCTTACGCACAAGACCGGTCTCGGTCATCGTGGTTTTCCCTCCGCGAGGTCCCTGGAGTTCGTCTGCCATGGCGTCGTAGCGTCGCGACACTCAAACGTCGCGACGATCTTACTCTATGACGCCTGACGTCACTCCGCTGCGACGTCGCGACTTCTTGACGCTGCGACGTCGTAGCGTATATCTTCCGTAAATCTAGAATGCCTGAGAGGAGGTGATCCGCCGTCACGGAGAAGGAAATTCCAGCAGGGGAAGGGCGCACCTTCCCCTGCATCGTGGCGTATCTCGCCGTGGGAGCGGGAATCAGAGTGACGATGTCCACCGCGGCGACGCTGCGGACGATTCTCCTGGTGCTGTGCGTGGCCATCCCTGCCTACCTCACGGCAAGGCACTTTCGGCGCAGAGCTGGTTGATCGTCACCCGGCCGGCCGGCTGCCGTTGTCGCTGGCGCTCCAACCGGTGGTGTCGCCCGTTTCGAAGCTGTCTTTGAAGATGTCGTTGGCCATCGTGAAGTCGACGGAGGCCGGATCGCCGGGCGTGAACAACCCGATCGTGTGGACGGTAGCCCCTCCCGGCGGCTGGTCGGCGTCGAACCAGAAGTTGAACATCGTCGCGAAGCGCAGGGCGTGAGCGTTCGCGTTGGTGGCAAAGGTGGCGGTGGACCAGGTGAGGGTCGTGGATGCCGTCGAGGTCGCCCAGTCGTCGGTCGCGTACGGCTCGCCGGAATGGTGCTGGATACCCTTGAAGCCGACATTGGTGAAGGCGGTCGACACCGGGAACTCGACCGAGAAAGTGCGGGCGCTGCGGTTCGAGTTGAGGTTGTGGATGGCGTACTCGTAGTGCCAAAGTCCGCCGCCCAAATCGGTGACTTTGCGCGCCACCTGATAACGCTCGACGATCGATCCCGGAACGTCGACGTTGACCAGGAGCACCGTCGGATCCTGCGCCGGCCAGGCCATGATCGCCGGCTGCTGCTCGAAGAAGGATCCGGTCATCGTCAGGCCAAAGGTGGGGCCGGCGCCGACGGTGACCTGACGGTAGGAGGCGTTGTTGAATGAATTGCCGGCGCTCGCGTCGTCGGCGGCGATGTACTGCCCCTCGGCCCAGTAGGTGGCGCCGGCGTTGGCAGCCGGATCGACGTCCGTCGTAGCCACCTTGATCCGCTGATCGTAGATCGTGGACGGACTGGGGCTTGAGTAGGGAAACGGGAAGGTGCCGGTGGTGGCGTTGACTTCCGACCGGCGGCCCAGCGGCCGGCTGCCGTTGAGGCTCGATTGGTAGGGATCGGTACAGCCGACACCCAGCTGGGCGCTGCCGGCCGGCGGCGACTGGCAGGAGTGCCCGGCGCCGGTGCAGCCGGCGGTGGTGGAGTTGGTCGAAAGGAACCCGTGCTTCACCCAGCTCATGCCGATCTGCTCGAAGCGGCCGTTCTTGAGCCGGTAGAGGTTCTGGGCGATGACCGGGTGGTCCGCCGGCTTGACGCCCGGGGCGCAGCCGCCGTTGTTGGAGCACCAGTTGAGCGGCGTGTCGCCGCGGTTGCAGGAGCGGGTGCCCACCGAGTAGGCGGCGAATCCGCCGCTGGAGCCGTAGTTACCGAGGTCGGTGAAGGCGAACACCACCACGTCCGGGCCGGCAGACGCTCCGGCCTGTGGGGTACCGTCGAAGGCCACGAGAAGGGCTGTCAACCCAACGATACATCCAGCCGCCATCCAGGCGCGCCGGTTTGAGACAAGGCGAAGTCCGGTCGTCATCGCTGTCACGCCCCCTTTATCAGAGGACACATTCTAGCCGATCAGCTCAACTTTTGGGCAATCACGGTTGGGGCACCTGGCGAGCGGCCGCTTGGGCAGCCCGAGCGGCGGCCAGGTTTTCGCGCGCGGCGCGATGGTCGGGGGCCAGGGCGAGGGTGCGCTCGAAGCCGGCGATGGCGCCGTCGACGTCGCCCGCAAGGGCGCGGACGAGGCCGGCGTTGTAGGTGAGGTCCGCCGACTCGGGCAGGCGCGCCAGCCCGCGATCGAAAGCGGCACGGGCAGCGGCGAGATCTCCCGCCTTGGCGGTGAGGATGCCCAGCCCCAGATAGGGTCCCGGTGTGTCGGGAGCGGCGGCGATCGCCCGCTCGTAGGCCGCGGCGGCGGCGGGCACGTCACCCCGGCGCCAGGCGTCCCGGGCCACGAGCTCGTGGATCTCGGCAGGAGCCTCGCCGCGAGTGAGCGCCAGCGCGGCGTAGCGCTCGAGGTCGTCGCGTTCGTCGAAAAAGGCCGCCAGCCAGGCGAGACGCAGGGCCTGCCAGGGGCCGGTCGCCAGGCCCCAGCGCTCGGCCGTCTCCAGGTGGCCGCGGGCGGCGAGCAGCCGGCCGCGCTCGGCGGCGGTCATCGTCGCGGTATCGGCAGCCGGATCGAGAAAGGCCGCGCGGAGACCGTCGGCTGAGGTGAAATCGCGCTCCCCCAGGGCGGCGTGGGCGTGAACGAACGCGCTGTGCCCCCAGAACAGAAGGACGACGGCGAGCGCCGCAAGGAATCCCCGGCCGCCAGGGACTAACCGGCCGCCGCGCTTCAGCGCGATCCGCCGCAAGGTCACGTTCGGCCACACCGCCAGGCGCGCGGCCACGAGAAGGAGATAGGCCAGCACTCCGGCCAATCCCAGCGCCAGGAGGAACGGCACCAGGCCATAGAGCCCGCGGAAGGTTGCGAACGCCGCGACGAAGGCGACCGCGAGCACTGTCTCCTCCCAACCGGCGAGCGGGAAGCGGCGCGGCTCCGGGTCGGGCACCCGAGGCTTGGCGAAGAGAGCGATCGGTCCCGGGCCGTAATAGAGAGCGTCGTTCGGGCAAACGGAGACGCAATCGCCGCACTTCATACAACCGGGATCGACGACCATGCCGTAGTCGTGCACCTCCTGGTGGACGAGGACGTTGGAGGTGCACACCGCGGTGCAGTGGCCGCACCCCGAGCAGGCGTCGGTGACCCGGATGCGCATCGGCGCCACGCGATCGGCGGCGGCGAAGAGGGCGCCATAGGGGCAGGCGTAGGTGCAAAAGCCCTTGGCACCCAGGAAGTAGACGGCGGCGAAGCCGCAGAGGAGGAGGGTCAGCCCGCCGACCGCCCATCCCGGGAAGGTCGCCCAAAAGTGTGGAGTGGTCCACTCGGTCTCGACTTTTCGTAACGAGCCGCCGTTCCACAGCCGCCAGGCCGCCGGCCAGAGGAACATGTAGATGAAGGCGGCGATCGGCACCCAGGCGAGCAGACGCGAGCGCAGCGGCCGCGGGCGGATGCCGGCCTTTTCCAGCAGCCACCGGCAGAAATCCTGGACGGCCACCAGGTGGCACCCCCAGCCGCAGAACCAGCGGCCGAAGACCGCCGTCGCCAGGGCCGCGGCGGCGAAGAAAACCAGCCCGGCGTTCACCACACCGTCGCGGGCCAGGGCCATCGCCTCCGAGGGCTCGACCGGCGTCATCGTGCGCCCGGCGATCAGCCAATGGGCGACGTGAGCGGCGACGGCAAGGTGGACCGCGATCAACACTGCGGCCCGCCTGCGGCCGGCTTTCGACCGGCGGATGGTGGTAGGGCGCTCCTGGACGACGGTGAGTGGCACGCCGCGAGATTATCATCGGGGCCGCCAGCGGCTCGACGGTTGCGCGAGGGCACCGGGTCGCAAGGAAACTTTCCGGTGTTTCCTCGTATAAACACGATGCGCAATCCGACCCGGATTTTTATAGGTGCGATTGGTTTCGCTTCTACTCTGCTTTCGACATTACCGGTGACCGCGGACGTCGCGCCGGCCGTCGGTCCGCCGCTGGCGGTGCCGCGAGTGGCGGGCAAGATCGTCGTCGACGGCAAGCTCGACGATACCGCGTGGCAGGGGGCGGCTGTCCTCGACACCTTCTATGAGACCTATCCGGCCGACAACACCGAGCCGACGGCGAAGACGGTGGTCTACCTGACGTACGACGAGCATGATTTTTACATCGGCATCCACGCCTTCGACCCCGAGCCGGGGAAGATCCGCGCTCCCTTCGTCGAACGGGACAAGATCATCGGTACCGATGACAACATCGCCGTGTTCCTCGACACCCGAAACGACCGGCGTTCGGCGATTGAATTGCGTGTCAATCCCCGCGGCAACCAGGCCGACGCGGTCTATAACGACAACAGCGGCAACGAGGATTTCTCTCCTGATTTTTTCTATGACACGGCGGCACAGATCACCGCCGATGGCTGGACCGCCGAGATGCGGATCCCCCTCTCCTCGTTGCGCTATCCGAAAAAGGATGAGAATCGCTGGGGAATCCTGGTGTGGCGCAACTATCCTCGCGACCAGCGCTACGCTTTCCATAGCAGTCCGATCGCCCGTGGCAGTAACTGCTGGATCTGCCAGTCGCGCGAGCTCGTCGGCCTGACCGGATTGCCCGGCGGCGGACATTTCGTCGGCGCGCCTTTCGTCACCGGCCAGCGCCTCGGCGAGCCCAGTGGCAGTTTGGGTTCGCCGCTCGTGGACCAGCGAGTCAAGACCGACGCCGGTATCGACATCAAGTGGACGCCGAGCGCGAGCAACGCCCTCGACCTCACCATCAACCCCGACTTCTCCCAGGTGGAGTCCGACGTCGGCCAGATCGCGGTCAACAACCAGTTCGCCATCTTCTTCCCTGAGAAACGTCCCTTCTTCCTCGAAGGGCTCGACCTCTTCGATACTCCGATCCAGGCGGTCTACACCCGCACCATCACGGACCCCAAGTGGGGCCTGCGGGACACCGGCAAGCTGGGGAGCTCCACCTACACCGTGCTGGTCACCCAGGATCAGGGGGGCGGCAGCGTCATCATTCCCGGCCCAACCGGCAACGACTTTGCGTCGCAGGATTTCTCCTCCCGGGTGCTGGTCGGCAGCCTGCGGCGGGATTTCGGCGCCTCCTCCGCGGGCCTGCTCGTCACCGATCGGGAGAATGAAGGCGGCGGCCACAATCGAGTCGTCGGCCCCGACTTCCTCTGGCGTCAGAGCCAGACCGACCAGATCACGGGGCAGTTGTTGGTAAGCGACACCGAGACTCCCGACCGCCCCGATCTTTATCCCACCTGGGACGGCCGCCAGCTCTCATCCCACGCCGGCCACCTGGAGTGGCTCCACACGGGACGCGACTGGACCTGGCGCGCCACCGTGCAGGATTTCGGAGAAGGTTTTCGCGCCGACGAGGGGTTCGTGCCGCAGGTCGGCTACCGCGCTGGCCGCTATGCGCTCTTCCGCAACTTCTATCCGCAGAACGGCTTGTTCCGGCGCGTTCAGCCTTATGCGATCGTGCGCTACATCGAAAGCCCGGATGGCGATCTCATCCGGCGCCAGACGAATCCAGGAATCCAGATCCAGGGCCAGCGCAACATGGCGACCGGCGCCGAGATCGCGGTGCGCGAGCGTGTGCGGGTCGGCAACCAGGTGCTCGAGCGCAGCAATGTATCTTGCTACTTCCAGATCGATCCCGGGCGCCGCTTCTCTCGCGTCGGCGTCAATCTCATCTTGGGGGATTCGATCGACTTCGCCAACGGCCGGGTCGGCCAGGGGGGCGACTTCTCCGTCTTCGGCACGCTGAAACCTACCGACCACCTGGCGCTCGATTTCAACGCGGACCGCCAGTGGCTCGACGTTCGATCTGCGAATGCCGGCGGCGTTTTGCGGGGGCGACTGTTCACCGCTCAAATCGAACGCCTGAAGGCGACCTACAACTTCAGCGCCTGGTTGCAGCCATTGTCCGCCTCCCCTCAGAGTCCCAAAGCTTTCGCAATGTCGGAAATCACGCCCGGGATGTTGCCGGTTGCAGCGTCGGCAAGCAGTTTCCCTGGGTCCAGACGACGTCCGCCTGTCGCGGGTGTGGTGCTTCCCGTTCCTGCCCCGGGAGAAGTGCCGCCGGTTGCTGTCGTCGTATCACTGCTTCCTGTCGGCTCAGTGCCTCCGCTCCCTCCAGGGACAACACCTCCTGTCGCGACACCTCCCGGCGCAGCCGAATGGGAGTGCCCGCAACCGCAGGAGCACCCGCATGGCGGATAGATGACCGTCGGCGGGTAGGGAGGGAACGGCGGGTACGGAGGGAACGGCGGATTGATTGGGTACGGCGGAGCCATCACCGTCACGACTCCCGGCACCGTCTGGCTGCTTTCGCGGCTCCCTTCGATCGCAGACACGTCGGCTCCCTCCTCCGGTCGTTGGGGGACTGAACGCTTCGGCTGCAGTCTCCCTTCGAGGCTGAACCACTGTCCCACCGCGACCGCCTCAAGTCAAGACGGACTGTCCGCCGTAACGCATCAGAATGCGACGACGTTACGACTCGACAGGACACGGGAGGGAGCGGCTGATGCACGCGGTCATCGGAAGGGTCACGATCAAGCCTGGCCGGGAGGATGAGACCCTGGCGATGGTTCGCGAAGGGGGTGTAGCGATGCTCAGCGGCATGTCCGGCGCGGCGGGTGGATATTGGGCGCGGACCGTCGAAGGCGAGCTCGTCCAACACTCCTTTTGGCTCTTCGATACCGAGGAGGACGCACGAGCGGCAGAGGCGACCTTCAACACGCTTCGCGACATGCCGGAAGCACCGGCGACGTTCGTGAGTGTCGACGTTTGCGAGGTCGTCGCGCAGGCGTAGCGAGGCAGTCGACGCGCGTGCGAATTTGCTCCGGGGTCTGGTGCGGCCCCGTGCCGATCAGGTCGGTGCTTGGCGCGGCGCTTGGCGCCGTCGCATCACCCAACCCACGATCGCGAGCACGATAAAGACGCCGATGATTGCGCTGAGGATTCCGCCCCAGTCGAACGCATCTGTATCCCCGATTCCCAACCCGATCGTGAAGATGACATAGCCAACGACCGCCCCGGCGAGGCCAACGAGGATGGATACGCCCCAGGATGCGGGACCGCTCGTGTGACGGAACGGATCGCCGGGCATGAGCGCCCTTCCTACGACGCCGGCAACGAGCCCGACCAG
>DATIOS010000201.1:0-4062 GCA_035472915.1 Thermoanaerobaculia bacterium | reverse complement strand
CGACGGAGTTGGTCGCCGCAACGGCGAAACGATCTCGCTGTCGCGACGAGCCCGGGAATCTCACCGGATTTAACTCTCTGGGGTGATCGTTCAGAAAAAGCGGATCCGCGGCGGGTGTCAGGCAGTTGGCGGCAAGAGCCGCCTGACAAACTCCGCCATCGCCTGAAGTGTCCGCTCCGGCTGCTCGCGATGCGGCGAATGCCCGCAGTTGGCAAGAGCGATCGCTTTCACCGGTCCGCCGGCCTGCCTTTCGATCGCCTCGACCTGCTTCCAGGTTCCATACTCGTCGTCGCCGGCGATCGATCCGTTTGACGCTTCGTCTGGAGGAAGTGTTAGACTGCCCGGCCGGAGCTACGAGATCATGGACCATCACTTCGCTCGCACCACCCTTGGCTTGGCGCTGTTGGCCATAGTGTCTTTCTCCGGCCTTCGCGCTCAAGCCGCTTCTCCGCAACCCCGCAAGCACGCTGGAGCAGCTCTTCGCCGTGGCGTCGTCGAGCCGCCCAGCGATGCAAAGTTCCTGTGCCATGGACACGTCTCGGGCGAATCGACCACCGAGGGCAAGCCCGGACCCCATATCATCTGGGACGCCTATTCCAGCCGAGAGATTCCTACGGCTCTGGCGAAGCGCTACCTCGACTCCTTGGGCTCGGAGGCCCATTCGGCTGAGGCCGGTTGCGATACGTGGCGATTCCCTCCGGAAAAGCCGGCCCGCATTCTCGAGGTCTGCCCCATGTCAGCTGAGGGTCCGTGGGCCGAGTGCTCTAAAGCGCCTCGTCAAGCCGCAAGTATCATTTTAATTTCAACGATCGCAAGCGCCGATTGAATTCGTCGTCCTTCGGCCCCGGCGGATCCCGGGGCCGAAGGATGGCTCGCTGTTTACTGCGGGTTTTCACCGCCCGCAGGTTTCCCCTGGGCGGTGCAGCAGAAGTGCGGCGTGCCGGGCTTGCCGTCGCAGCAATATTTCAGGCTCGTCCCGGGGAACGTCTCCTCAACCTGTCCCTGCGGGCATGGCGAGCAGCAGTAAACGACATGAAGTGTGGCTGAGGTGACGGAGGTGTCGTCCTGGAGAAGGAAGCTGAGCCGGTTGTTTTTCAGCATGTCGCAACTGAGCCGGATCGTCTTCGTCCCGGTTTGCCCTGTCGTCACTGTGCCGGTGTAGAGCCCTTGGCTCGTGCCGGCGACGACGGAGCCGCCGCTAAAAATTGCCACGCTGTCGTTCGCCGAGCTTGAGGAACCGGCCGAACCGCCTTGGAGAGCTTTATATTTGAGGGTCAGCTCCCCTGACAGGCAGCGGCACCCTGGCCCAGGCGTCTTCCACGTGAAGGTGTGTCTGAAGCATCTGTCGGCCGTCGTTCCTCCGAAGTTTGGTTCCCATCCTGCGCTGCAACTGGTGGTGGGAAAATCCGGCAGATACGGCGTCGCTGCCGATGGAGCCGACGCTGTCAAGTTGATCGACTGCTGGTGAAATCCCCTCGGACAAACTTGGATCGGGGTGATGGTCCCCGGCCGTACGCTTCTCTCCTCCTGCGCTGTGCCCGGACTGTGAAGGGCGGCACCCAGTGCGACGAGCGCGAGGGCCAGGGTCAGTAATCGTTTCATTGCGGTCGTTCCTTTCCTTGGTGAACCAGTCGGAGAATGATCCCCCGGCGGTTTCGTGATCAGTGTCCGGCCGGCCCGCCACGGGCTCGGCTGGTTCTGTCCTGCCGCAGATAGATCTCAGAGAGGCCGCGGGGGTTTAGCCTCTCTCGCGCCGAACGTTGCCATCGAGACATTTCGTAATGCTCATAAATCATCTTTCGAATGGATCACCCTCGGTCCTCAGCGCCGTAACGATCGGCGGACGGGCATCGCCTGTTTGAATACCGCCCGCACTACACCGTCTCTCGCGATCGCGGATCTAGGAGGGATGAACGAAGCCGGTGCTCGCGGCTGGCGGCGCGGGAGAAATGAAAGGAAATGCCGATGCCCAACGGATCACTCAGCAGCCCCAGCCCCGAGGAGAGGCTGCTCTACTTCAACGGCATCGACGGCAGGAACGGCGGCTATCTTCTTCCTCCGGCGCCGCCGCGAAACCTTGCCGATTTCGCCTGCGGCGCCGCGGTGGATCCGGCGCGAGTCCGCGAGCTTCAGGCCTGGGTGGCCCGCGGTGAGGGCAAGGCGCGGCGAGGGCTCAAGGAGGGTCTCGATCCGGGCAAGCTCGACGAAGCTGGCTGGGGCGTGATCTTTCCCAGCTCGGCGAACTCCGCGCCGCTACGGGAGGCTCTCGCACCGCTGCTCGACCTCCGGCGATCTCAGGCCGGGAAGCAGCAGGAACGTTTTTTTCGCGAGTTCGTCGGCGACGACGGCTACCGCGAGGGTGAGAGCAAGATCGCGTTTCTTGCCCGCCACGGCGCGGGCCCCGGACCGGCCAACCCGGAGAAGGTGCCCTATTACCTTCTGTTGATCGGCGACCCGGAGGCGATTCCCTTTGCGTTTCAATACCAGCTCGACGTTCAGTACGCAGTCGGCCGCCTGTGCTTCGACACGCTCGACGAGTATCGGATCTACGCCGAGAGTGTGGTCGCGGCTGAAACCGGCGGCAGAGTCTTCGGAAGGCGACCGCGGGCCTGCTTCTTCGCCCCCGCCAACACGGGAGATCCGGTGACCGGCTCGACCAGCGCCCACCTGGCGCGGCCGGTGGCGGACGGAGTGCGGCGCGATCAGTCCGCCTGGGAGGTCGAGACAGTGCTCGGAGACGAAGCGACTCGCGGCCGGCTCGGCGATGTGCTCGACGAGGCGCCGGCCTTCCTCTTCGCCGCCTGCCATGGCCTGGGCTTCGCCGCCGGCGATCCCGATCAGAGGAACCGGCAGGGGGCCCTCGTCTGCCAGGACTGGCCCGGCCCGGGACCTGGCCGTATCAATCGCGAACAGTATTTTGCGGCGGAGGACTTGAGTGCGGAGGCCGACGTGCACGGCCTCGTCGCCTTCTGCTTCGCCTGCTTCGGCGCCGGCACGCCGCGCTGGGACGAATTCACCCGCAAGAGCCAGGGGCGCCGGGAGCTCTCGTCGTCCGGATCGTTCATGGGCCGCCTGCCGCAGAGACTGCTCAGCCATCCGCGAGGCGGGGCGCTGGCGGTCGTCGGCCACGTGGACCGGGCCTGGGGTTTCTCCCTGGTGTGGCCCGACGCCGGGCCACAGATCAGCGTCTTCGAGAGCACTCTGCGGCGTCTGCTCGACGGGCAGCCGGTGGGCTGGGCGATGGAATATTTCAACCAGCGATACGCCGAGCTCGCCTCCGACCTTGCAGCGGAGGTGGAGGCCCTGAGTTTCGGCAAGAAGCTCGACGAGACAGTGATCGCCGATCTCTGGACCGCCAGCCACGACGCTCGCAACTACACGATCGTCGGCGATCCCGCGGTGCGGGTCGCCTGCAACACCAAGGAGGTACAACGTGAAAACTGATCGATTCTCTTCGGCGTTCATTCGGAAGACTGGGGTCTTGCTGGCTGGCCTCTTCCTCACGGCCTATCTCCCCGTCCTCGGTGGCTCGATTAAAATCGGGAGGATAAAAATCGGAGTTAGTGTCGAGTCTCCCACCCAAAAATTGGCCGACGCGCTGGCCCCGCAGGTCGAGCAGGTGAAAAAAGATTTCGATACGAAGCGGCAGTCGCTGCATACCGTGCCGGGCTCGGACGGCAAGCCAGCCTTTCTCCGCAAGGATGTGGCGAATGTGATCGCCCAAACCGGGGAGGCGCTCGACCAGGCCATTATGAAGGTCCAGCCGTCGGACCTGGCGCCTCTGGAGGCCTGGTCGGCCAACGAGCTCGCGCAGATCCAGGCAAAGCTCGGAGCGCTGCCGGGCCCGAAGACCGCCACCTTTTCCTCCCGCCCATTCACTCCCTACGCCGTCGCTGTATTCGCCAGCCTGAGCAGTTCCCCGAAGCACGCGAAGCCGAAGCAAGCGACCCCGAAGCCCGCGGCCCCGAAGCCCGTCGAACCACCGCCCGACACGGTCCCCGCCGAGAAGTCCAACAGCATCCTGGACGAGGTGGGAGAGGTAGTGAGCCGGATCTTTACTCT
>DATIOS010000200.1:0-7571 GCA_035472915.1 Thermoanaerobaculia bacterium | reverse complement strand
TGCGCGGCGAGATCGAACGGCTGCTGGCGGTCGACGAGCGGCTAGGCAGCTTCCTGGAGCAGCCCGCCGTTCAGGACTTAGGAGCGGAAAAGGTTGAAAACGAGACTCTCGGCCCCTACCGTTTGCTGCGGCGCCTCGGCGGCGGCGGCATGGGAACGGTCTACCTCGCCCGCCGCGACGACGAGCACTACGACCGGCTGGTGGCGATCAAGATCCTCCGCTCCGGTCTGGAAGAAACGGAGATCTACCACCGTTTCCTCGCCGAGCGGCAGACCCTGGCTCGCCTGGAGCACCCCAACATCGCCCGCCTCTACGACGGCGGCAGCACCGCGGACGGCCGCCCCTACCTGGTCATGGAGCTGGTGGAAGGCCTGCCGGTCGACGCATATTGCGACCGTCACCGCTTGACCATCGATCGCCGGCTGGAGCTCTTCCAGCGCATCTGCGGCGCCGTTCAGTATGCCCACCAGAACCTGCTGGTGCACCGCGATATCAAGCCGCTGAACATCCTGGTGACCGAAGACGGCGAGCCGAAGCTGCTCGACTTCGGCATCGCCAAGCAGCTCGGCGGCGGCGAGGAGTCCGGCGCCCAGACCCGCACCGGCCTGCGGGTGATGACGCCGAGCTACGCCAGCCCGGAGCAGGTGCGGGGCGAGGCCATCACCACGGCTTCCGACGTCTACTCACTCGGCGTGCTGCTCTACGAGCTGCTGGTGGGGCGCAGTCCCTACCGGCTCACCACCGGTCTTCCCCATGAGATTGAAGCCGCGATTTGCGAGCAGGAGCCGGAGCGGCCGAGCCAGGCGCTGGTCCGGTCGACGAACGCAGGGGAAATGGCGGCCCCGCCCGAGGCGGTGGCCGCCGCGCGCGACTCGCGGGTGCCGGCCCTCAGCCGGCGGCTGGCGGGAGATCTCGACAACATCGTTCTAAAGGCGTTGCGCAAGGAGGTGCCGCGCCGTTACGCCTCGGCGGCGGCGCTGGCGCAGGACGTGGCAGCCCATTTACAGAACCTGCCGGTGGCCGCCCGGCCGGACACCCTGGCCTACCGCACCCGCATGTTCGTCCGCCGCCATCGGGCCGCGGTCCTTGCCGCCGCCGCCGTCCTGGCGCTGGTGGCGGGCTTTCTCGTCAGCCTGGTCTTCCAGGGGCGCCAGCTGGCCCGCGAGCGGGACAAGGCCAACTACACCCTATCCTTCCTGGTGGACACGTTCCAGCAGGCCGACCCCTTCCACACGCGGGGGGAGCACCTCACGGCCCGGGAGATCCTGGACCGGGGTGCCGGGCGGGTCTCCCGTGAGCTCGCCGGCCAGCCGGACGTGCAGGCGGCCCTGATGGACGCCATCGGCCGGGTGAACCTGGGTCTCGGGCGGGTCGACCGGGCGGCGCCGCTGCTCGAAGGCGCTCTCGCCGTGCGCCGTAAAGCCCTCGGCCGCGGAACCCTGGAAATCGCCCAGAGCCTGGATCACGTGGCTGCCGTCCGCTTCCAGCGCTCGGACTTCAAGGGCTCGGAGGAGCTCCTGCGCCAGTCTCTGGCCCTGAAGCGCCGGCTGCCGGGCGAGAACGTCATTGAGGTGGCCCGGACTCTCAATCTGCTTGGAGAAACCGTCGCCAGGAGAGGGGATCCGAAGGCGGCCGAGGTGTTGCATCGCCAAGCGCTGGACGTTGCTCGCGGCGCCGAGGGCCGGGAGGGCCTCACGGTGTCGGCATCCCTCATCGCCCTGGCCCGCCGGTTGGACGAACAGGGCAATTATCCGGTCGCCGAGAAGCTGCTGCGTGAGGGGCTTGCCATGGAGACCCACCTTCTCGGCGAGGAGAATGCCGAGGTCATCAGTCACCGGGAGGCTTTCGCCGAGCTGCTGGTGAACCAGGGCAAGTTCAGCGCGGCCGAGTCTGCCGTCCGGCGCAACATCGAGGTGGAGCGCAAGATCGTGGGCGAAGGGCACCCGGACCTGGCGGGGCTCTACAACGATCTGGCGGTTGCGCTCACGGGCCAGCGTCGGCATTCGGAGGCTGAGGCTCTCTATCAACGCTCGCTGGCCGTTTTACGGGCCTCCTATGGGCCCATGGATTTCCGCGTGGCAGAAGCGCTCGGCAACCTCGGGGGCGCCTTCGAGGGAGAGAAAAAGTACGAGGACGCGGTCACCGCCCATCAGCAGGCCCTGGAGATTCGCCTGCGCCTCTACGGTCCCGGCGGCCCGGAGGTGGGCCACAGCCTCCTGCATCTGGCCAAGGCGCGACGCGAGCTGGGACAGCCCGAGTTGGCGGTTCCGTTGGCGCAGCAGGCGCTGACCGTCCTGGAGGGGGTCTTTGGACCCGTGCACCCCTATACCGCCTACGCTCACCTGGCACTGGGCTTGGCCCTGCGGGACCAGGGAAAGGCGAATGGCGCCGAGCCTCACTTGCGGCAGGGTCTTACATCGCTGGTGAAGGCGCTGCCGCCCGGTCACCCCCAAATCACCCTGAACCAACTCGAGTTGGCCAACTGTCTCGCGGACCTCGGCCACTTGGACGAAGCCGATTCCCTACTGCGGCAGGCGCTGCCACGCCTCCAGACTCTCTACGGACCCGGCGAGCCGGCGGTGAAGAGGGCTGAGGGCCTTGTCGCGTCGATCGCTCACCGGCGAGGCTCGGCGGTCGGCGCCAGCTACCGGAGGGAATCGCAATGAATGCCGTGCGCTGGAGTGAGGTGGACAGAGTCTTCGCCGCTGTGCTGGAGCGGCCCACGGTCGAGCGGCCCGAGGTGCTCGACGCCGCCTGCGACGGCGATTCCGATCTCGAGCGGGAGGTGAAGCAGCTCCTCGCCGCCGACGCGCAGATCGGTTCTTTTCTCGAGCGTCCCGCCGGCGAGATCTTGGGGCTGGTGCCGCCGGGAGGCGATGCCGGGCGCGTCGGTCCCTACCGGCTGATGCGCACCATCGGCAGCGGCGGCATGGGCACGGTCTATCTGGCCCGCCGCGACGACGAGCAGTATGAGCGGCTGGTGGCGGTCAAAGTGCTGCGCTGGGGGCTCGACACTCCCCAGGCCCGTCTCCAGTTCCTGGGCGAGCGGCAGATCCTGGCCCGCCTGGAGCACCCCAACATCGCCCGCCTCTATGACGGCGGCACCACGGCGGAGGGCCGGCCGTACCTCGTCATGGAGCTGGTGGAGGGCCTGCACGTCGACCGCTACTGCGACCGCCACCGGCTCACGGTCGAGCGGCGCCTGGAGCTCTTTCGGCGGATCTGCGGCGCGGTCCAGTATGCCCACCAGAACCTGCTCGTCCACCGGGACCTGAAACCGGGCAATATCCTGGTGACGGCGGATGGAGAGCCGAAGCTCCTCGACTTCGGCATCGCCAAGCGGCTGGAAGCCGAGGATCGCGAGGACGGCGATTTCCTGCGCGTCATGACGCCCCTCTATGCCAGCCCGGAGCAGGTGGGCGGCAAGGCGATCACCACGGCGAGCGACATCTATTCCCTGGGCGTTCTCCTCTACGAGCTTCTGGCCGGCCGCCTCCCGTACCGGCTGGCGAGCGGCAGCGACAGCGTCGTGGCCGCTGCCATTGCCCGGCAGGAGCCGGAGCCGCCAAGCCAGGCCCTGTTCCATCCGCGTTCGTCGGGGCCGCTGGCGGAGCCCGCGCCGGAGGGCATCGCCGCCGTCCGCAACACGACTCCCCGGAGCCTCGCCCGCAAGCTGCATGGAGACCTCGACCACATCCTCCTCCGCGCTCTGCACAAAGATCCCCAGAGCCGCTACGCCTCGGTGGCTCTGCTCTGTCAGGACGTCGAGAGCCATCTCGCTCATCGTCCAGTGGCAGCGCGGCCCAATACCCTGCTCTACCGGACAAGGAAACTGGTCCGCCGCAACCGGACGGCTGCGGCTGCGGCGATGGCGGTGGTGCTGCTCGGCATCGGTCTGCTGGTGAGCTCCGCCGTTCAGGAGAAGCGGGTGGCCAGGGAGCGGGACAAGGCTCGCTATACCCTGTCGTTCCTGGTGGACACCTTCAAGCAGGCCGATCCCTATGCGCGCGGGGCGCGATTGACGACTCGCGAGATCCTGGACGAGGGGGCCAGCCGCGTGTCGAGGGAGCTGACCGGCCAGCCGGACGTCCAGGCCGAGCTGATGGACTCGATCGGCGAGGTCGCCCTGGGGCTGGGGCGCTTCGATCAGGCGCAGCCCCTGCTGGAGCGTGCCCTGGAGCTGCGCCGCGGGATGTTCGGGCCGGAGTCCCTGCCGGTGGCCATGAGCCTGGAGCACCTGGGCCTGCTCAAGCAACAGCGCTCCGAGCGCGCGGCTGCCGAGGCGCTGCTGCGGCAGTCGCTGGCGCTCAAGAAGCGTCTGCTGGGCGACCGCGATCTGGCGGTGGCGAAGACCCTGAACGAGTTGGGCGACGTGGTGGCCGGCGAGGTGCGGTACCTCGACGCGGAGAAGCTTCACCAGGAGGCGCTGGAGATCGCCCGCGAGAAGGAGGGGCCGGTGGGGCCCACGGTAGCCGCCAGCATCCTCGGTCTGGGAAGCGGAAGAAGGATCTCGGCGATCCGGAGGCGGCCGAAAGTCTCTACCGCCAGGGACTGGAGATCGAGCGCCGCGCCCTGGGCAGCCAGGCGCCCCGGCTCTACCGCGATCAAACGCTGTTGGGGGATATCCTCATCGACGCCGGCAAGTATCAGGCCGCGGAATCGCTGTTGCGGCAATCCCTGGAGGTCCAGCAGCGGATCCTCGGCCGCGAGCACCCGGACGTCGTCCTCACCCTGAACGCCCTTGGCCTGTCGGTGCAGCGCCTGGGGCGGTTCGTCGAGGCCGAGGTCCTCTACCACGAGGCGCTGCAGATCGCCCGCACCCAGTTCGGCCCCACGCACTGGCAGGTGGCGGACATTCTGTGCAATCTGGGCTCCACCTTGGTGGGGCAGGACCGGCCTGCCCCGATCCGGGAGGGCATTCCCTACTACGAGGAGGCGCTGGCGATCCGCCGCCAGAACCTGGGGGAGAGAGACCCTCAGGTGGCGCAGATGCTCCTGCTCCTCGCCGGTGCCTACCGCGCCCTTCACGAGGCGGACAAGGCTCTGCCCCTGGCGAAGCAGTCGCTCGAAATTCTCGCGCAAACCGAGGGCCCGAACCATCTCCACGTCGCCTATGCCCTGCGCGAGATCGGCACCGACTATGTCTACCTGAGCCGCCAGGCTGAAGCCGAGCCCTACCTGCGCCGCGCCCTGGACATCCGCCGCCGGGAGCTGCCGGCCGGCAACCCTGACGTCGCCAAAGCCAAGATGTCGTTGGGCGATTGCCTGACCACGCTTCACCGCTACGCCGAGGCCGAAGTCCTGTTGCGGGAATCCGAGGCTTCGCTGGCGGCGCAGTTCCCCGCGGACGATTACCGGGTGCTGGAGGTGCGCAGCGTGCGGGAGAGGCTCAAGCGGGAGCGGGGCAGGGGTTGACCGAACCACGGCGCGTAGCCGTCGTGAGCGGCGGCGGCTCCGGCCTCGGGCGCGAGATCGCCCTCGAGCTGGCCCGCCGCGGCTACGACCTCGTCCTCCTCGGCCGGCGGCGGCAGCCGCTGGAGGAGACGCTGGCACTGGCGGGAGACGAAGCGCGCGAAGTTGGAATGGTCTTCCCCTGTGACGTGCGCGACGCCGAGGCTATCGAACGTTGCGCCGGGGAGATCCGGGAACGCTGGGGCGCCGCGGACGTGGTGGTGCCGGCGGCGGGGATCACGTCCCTCGCGCCCGTCGAGCAGACGGCGCCGGAGGACTTCAATGAGATTCTCAGTACCAATCTGACCGGCGTTTTTCTCCTTCTGCGCGCCCTGCTGCCGGCGATGAAGGAGCGTGGCGCCGGGTGGATCTTCCCCCTCCTCTCCGTGGCCGCCCGCCGGGCTTTTCCGAGTTGGGGCGCCTATTGCGCCAGCAAGTGGGGGCTGCGCGGCCTGATCGAAGTGCTGCGCGAGGAGCTCAAAGGCACGGGAGTGCGGATCACGGCGCTTTTTCCCGGCGCCACGGACACGCCCATCTGGGACCGCCTCCCCGGCACCTGGGACCGCGCCGCCATGGTCGCACCCCAGGAAGTGGCGAGGGCTATCGCCTACGCCTTGGATGCCGATCCTTCGACGGTGGTGGAGGAGATTCACCTGGGACCGTCTGGAGGGGCGCTGTGAACCCCTACTCGATCCGCCGGATCGCCTTGATGTTGCCGGAGCGAGCCCCGGCGCGGCCACATTGGCCGGTCGAGGTGGCGATACCCATGGTCTCCCAGCCTGGGGGAGTGGGCTGATCGGCGCAGACGACCATGCCCGAGCCCGGAACTTTATTGAGGTAGGTTTCGACCACCCACACCTCGCCGGCGGGGCAAGCCGAGACGTCCGGCCGCACGTCAACCTTGATGTACCCGGCAGGAATGGGATCGCCGGGGCAGAGAATCTGGCGGCCGACCACCTGCGCCGGGGCCTTGATCGCCACACAGAGGATGCAGGCAATGGCCAGGAATGCGAACCGGATGACGTGGCGTTTCATGATGTGCCTCCTGAGGGCGAATCTTCGTCCCCACTTCCAAGAGTAATCGAGTTGCAATTCGCTGGCCAGGCCGATTGACTCCCCGGCGAGCCGCTCCCTATACTTCACCCCTCCTGAAAGCCAGGCCCCAACTTGAACGAGATCCGACAGACCCGAGGAGAGATGACCGGCGCCGGACGGCGCTTCGGCATCGTGGCGTCGCGCTTCAACTCCCGCCTGGTCGATCTGCTGGTGGCCGGCGCGGTCGACTGCCTGCGCCGGCATGGCGTGGCGGCGGCGGACATCCACGTCGTCTCGGTGCCCGGGGCCTGGGAGATACCGCAGGCCCTGGAAGAGCTGGCCGCGGGCGGCGCCGATGGCGGCGCCAAGGTCGACGGCTTGGTGGCGATCGGGGTCGTGATTCGCGGCGAGACACCGCACTTCGACTACATTTGCGCCCAGGCGAGCCGCGGCATCGCCGGCGTCGCCGAACGGCATCGCCTGCCGGTAGGCTTCGGCCTGCTGACCTGCGAGACCTCCGAGCAGGCGGCGGAGCGGGCCGGGGGCAAGGCTGGCAACAAAGGCTGGGAGGCGGCTCTCGCGGCGTTGGAGATGGCCGACCTCTTCTCGCGCCTGCGCGCTGGCGACCGCTAGCGGCCGCTGGCGGCAAGATCCCGACCCGGCTATGATCACTGGCTCGTTCCCGCCGGCGGGAGCGGCCCCAAGATTTGGAGGAGGGACTTTCCACTGGGCTCTTTGAGGCGAGGCACATGACGGCTGCAGGGAAGCGGCGCACGGCGCGCGAGATGGCGGTCCAGATGCTTTATCAGAGCGACCTGGGAAGCAGCTCGCTGCCCAACATCTTCAGCACCTTCGATCTTGCAGAGTACCTGGCGCGTGAGGCTTCCGATCCCGACGCGCGGCGGGGACAGCCGTCGACCGAGGAGCGGGCCGACTCCAGCAAGCGGCGCCAGCGGGTGGAAGAGGCCTTCGAGTACGCCCAGGAGCTCGTCCGCGGCACCATCGACAACCAGCAGCGGATCGACGACCTGATCCGCAGCCAGGCGGACAACTGGCGCCTGGAACGGATGCCGGCCGTGGACCGC
>DATIOS010000199.1:0-3741 GCA_035472915.1 Thermoanaerobaculia bacterium | reverse complement strand
GGCGCCCCGGCGCGCTGGCTGCCGGTGATCGGCGGCCAGGAGGCGACGGCCTGGCCGGCGGCGTGGCCGGCCGGCGCACATACCGCCGGCGCCCTGGCGGTCGACGGCTGCGGCCATCGCGTTCCCCTCACCCCCGTGGCTTTCGTGACCGACACCGAGCCGCCCGTCATCCGCTGGCAGGTCGGCGATCAGAAATCGCTCTCCGACCGGCTGGCCCCCGACAGCGAAAGCACCCGCCGGAAGCTGCGCGGCCGGCGCGGCAGCGGTCACCCGGCAACCGACGCGTGGCAGACGCAGGCCGGAGTTTGGCAGCTTCCCGTCCCCTGGGTGAAGGAGAAGCGGGGCGTCTACGCCCAATTCCCCGTCGAGATCAAGAGCGACCGTCCGCAAGCCTTCCTCGCCGCGCCGGACACCACTCTCTCGGCTGACGGCAAGAACGACCGGCTCGACGAGCGAATCCTCTGGGTCGCGGCCGACGACGCCGGGGCCGGCGTCGAGCGCCTGGTCTTGAGGAGCCGCACGGAAAAGGACCGCGTCGTGCTGGAGGTGGAGGCCGTCGACATGGTGGGCAACAGCAGCAAGAAGGAGATCGTGCTGCGGCAGCTGAGGTAAGGAGTCACTCCGCCGCCAGCTGCGTCGTGGGCAGCCACTGCGCTTCGAGCGTGAGGCTCACCGGCGACTGCGCGAGCCGCGGAATGGCGTCGTCGAACTGCCAGCGGAAGCCGTGCTTGGCGACGATGCGGTCGAGCTCGTCCGCCACCGCGGCGGCGTTGGCGGGACGGCGGGTGGGCTCGCGCTCGAGGAGCAGGAGCACCAGCGTCTCGAGCTCGGGAGGAATGCCCGCGGTCCGCGTGCTGGGGGTCTTGAGCACGCCGAAGAAGGTGGACTGGATGATGTCTGACACGTCGACGCCGCCGAACGGCTTGGCGCCGGTGAGGCACTCGTAGAGGATCACTCCCAGCGCGAACAGGTCGCCGGACCGCGTGTGGCCCGCCCCGCGCAGGCTCTCGGGCGGCAGGTAGCCCGGCGTGCCGAAGACCAGCCCTTCGGAGCGGCTCGCCGCGGCCATGAAGTCCGCGATCCCGAAGTCCGTCACCTTGATCGAACCGTCGCGTCCCAGCAGCACGTTGGCCGGCTTGACGTCCCGGTGCACGATGTCCCGGCTGTGCGCCGCGGCGAGACCGCGGGCGATGGCCGCGCCCAGCGGCACCACCTCCCGAGGGCTCAACCGGCCGCGGCGCAGCAGCAGATGCTCGAGGCTCACGCCGTCCACCAGCTCGAGCGCCATGAAGGCGCCGTCCGGCGCGTCTTCCACGTCGTAGACGGCCACCACGTTGGGATGGCTGAAGCGCGCCGCCGTCACCGCCTCGCGCACCAGCTGGGTAATGAGATGAGCCCGCTTGTCCGCCGGCAGGTCGACTCCCAGCCGCACGGTCTTCAACGCCACCGGACGCTGCAACTTGGGATCCCAGCCGCGAAAGACGGTGCCCATGCCGCCCGTGGCGATGAACTCCACCACCTGGTAGCGGCCCAGGAACACGTCGCCCAAAGCCTCGCGCTCGGAGATGCCGCGGCGCAGAGCGTCGAAGCTGCGGCGCAGGTCGTCGATCTCATTGCCGCCCGCCGGGGCCGAGCCGGCCTTCGCCAGCTCGCGCTGGGCTCGGGCGAGGTCGCGGATGGGCCGCACGACGGCGATCCAGGCCCCCCCGGAAAGGGCCGCGATGAGCAGCAGGGCCGAGCCGAAGGCCAGGGCCGACTGCCGCTTCAGCTTCACCGCGACCGCCTCGGCCACCTGCGCAGGCTGGCGCGAGAGCACGACCCAATCGATCTCCGGCACAGGGGCGCTGGAGCCGAGAACCTCCCGGCCCCGTCGGTCGAGGAAGCGGCCGGAGCCCCGGACGTGTCCCGAAAAGGCGTTGGCCAACAGCACGGGAGGAAAGGCGTCGAGCGACGGGTCGCTGCTCAGCAGCAGGTGCCCGCCGGAGCCTCCCCGCGCGTCACGGGCGGCCAGCGCCAGCACGGCCTCCTGCCCCAGGTCCTCGGGGTGGAGCACCTCGTCGAGCAGTGAGCCTTCGCAGACCAGGCGCACCGCGCCCGCACCTTGAGGCAGGGGCGCTGAAATCTGGACCACCGGCGGCTTGACAGCGGTGACGATCGACACCGGTTCCGGCCAGGGACCGGCGAGGCCGATCTCGGCCCGCCGCCGCGACTCGTTGTCCTTGAGCTGTACCCGCATCACCGTTTCGCCGTGGCCGTTGACCACGGCTATTGCCTCGACCCCGAGGGACGACCAGGTCTGGAGGCTCTGGACCAGGAGCTCCTGGGCCTCCGGCGAGTGGGGATCGGCCAACCCGCGGTTGCCTGCCAGGCCGCGAACCAGGGCGAGCCGGGTATCGAGAAACGCGCCGACGCGGCTGGCCGCGGTGTCGGCGGCCAGCGCATGGGTCTTGAGCACCTGCCCGAGGAGGGCGTCGCGGTTGACGCCGACGAGCCCGAAGTAAGAAATGGCGAGCGGCAGCAAGCCGACCGCCGCCAGGGCCAGCGCGACGCGTGCGAGGAGGGTGAATCGCAGGCGGAGCATGGACGGACGCTTTACTTCGCCGCCGTCCGCAGCCGGTCCAGGATCTCGGCGACCTCGGCAACGGGCGGCGGCGGGCCGCCGTCGAGGCGGGCCTTCAGCAGACGCTCCAGCGTGCGGGCATGCTCCGTGACGCCGGGAAAGCCGAAGGTGGCACCCGCTCCCACCAGGGAGTGGGCGAGACGGTGGAAGACTCGCATGGGCTCGGCCGCCCAGCCTGCCTGCTGGGCGGCCGTGCCGGCGTCCTCGACCTCCGCCAGGCGGTCGGGAAGGCGGCCGGCGAAGTACTGGCGCAGCTCCTCCGTTCCAGGTTCGTCTTCCAAGTCAGTCACCTCGGCTTCAGGGTAGGGAAGACCAGATCTCGCGAACCGTCGCCGCCAGGGTCATGGGATCGAAAGGTTTGGAGATCACATCCACCGCTCCCATCTCCCGGTAGAGGATCACTTCCTGCGCCTGGACCCGGGCGGTCATGAAAATCACCGGTGTGGTACCTCCAGCCGGCAAACGCCGCAGGGCCTCCAAAGTCGCCGGCCCGTCCATGCCCGGCATCATGACGTCGAGGAGGACGAGGTCGGGAGCGAACTCCGCGAAACGGTTGAGAGCTTCGCCGCCGGAGGCGCAGGGCAGGACACGGAATCCACCGAGAGCCTCCAAAGCCATGGTCGCGATCATCTGAATATCAGGATCGTCTTCGACAAAAAGGATACGCTGAAGCACCGGTCGGTCCATAATCACCCGAAGCTCCAGCCAGAGCCCTACGGGACAAGCCGGGCTGGTCGTCGTTCTTTCGTTACTCCTCGACCTCGGAGTCTGGGGAACCAAGATTACGGCCCACATTACAGGAAGGCTCGCGGTGAGATAGTATGGCCCAACTGACGGAAGGCAGATAGCTTGACCGAAAAGTCATCCGGTTTCGACGAGCGGTCGTCCCGCCGAATTCTCACTGTGGAAGACGATCCTGACCTGCTGCGCCTCATCCGGCGCGAGCTGGAGACTGCCGGTTTTGAAGTCTGGGCCTGCCTGACGGCCGAGGAAGGGCTGGAGGTGGTGGGCAAGCGGGGCCTGCCGCACCTGGCCCTGGTGGACATCCTGCTGCCCGGCATCGACGGCATGGCTTTCGCCCACAAGCTCCACGAGTGGAGCGATCTGCCCATCATCATGCT
>DATIOS010000198.1:0-2476 GCA_035472915.1 Thermoanaerobaculia bacterium | reverse complement strand
GGATCGACGCCGCCCGTGGGCTCGTCGAGGAACACCAGCCGCGGCGCATGAAGCAGCGAGCAGGCGAGGGCCAGGCGCTGCTTCCAGCCGCCAGGAAGGGATCGGGTAATGAGATCCTCTTTGCCGCTGAGATCCGCCATCTGAACCGCCCAGGCGAGACGCTCGGTCTTCGCCCGGCCGCGGAGCCCGTACACCCCGCCAAAGAAATTCAAGTTCTGGCGTACCGTGAGCTCGTCGTAGAGGCTGAAGCGCTGGGTCATGTAGCCGATGCGGCGCCGCACGCCTTCGGGATTCTTGGCGATGTCGATTTCCAGTACCCGCCCGGAGCCGGAGGTGGGAGCGAGCAGGCCGCAGAAGAGGCGGATGACGGTGGACTTGCCGGCGCCGTTGCTCCCCAGCAGGCCGAAGACCTCCCCCTCGTGAACGTCGAAGGACACTTCGTCCACGGCCACGAAGTCGCCGAAGCGCTTTGTCAGGCGGTCGGCCTCCAGGGCGGGAGAGGCCATTCTTACTTTCCGGACCTGCCGACGGCGCGGTCGAGGTTGGCCAGGGCGATTCGCACCTGGGTGGAGGCCGAGGTCTGGTCGAGGCCGGCGCGGAGCAGGGCCGTCTCGGCGTCGAGCAACTCGGTGGAAGGAACGACGCCCTCCGTGTAACGGTCGCGGGCCACCCTCACGTTCTCCTTCGCCGCGTCGAGGTTGCGGGCAGCCACGACCAGTGCCGCCCGGGCGGACGAGAGATCGAGCAGCCGGGAGGTGACCTCCAGCCGCAGCCGGGCCTTCAGGTCCTCGAGCTGAAGGTCGAGCGCGTCGGCCTGGGCGGAGGCTTGCGCCGCCGCCGCCGCGCCACGGCCGCCGTCGAAAACCCGCAGGGCCACCGCCACGCCGGCGCTCCAGGTGCTGCGAAATTCATCTTGCGGCGGCAAGATGCGCGGATTGGGATCGGCGTAGTCATAGCCCAGGGAAAGGCTCGCCTGGGGGCGATTGATCGATTTCTGGATCTCGACCGACGCACGAGCCGCCTTGGCACGTGCCTGGAGAGCCAGGACCTCGGGCCGGGCCGCCAGTGCTGACGTCACTAGGGCCTCGGGTTCCGCCGGAGAAGCCGCGGGCTCGTTCAGCGGCTCCGCCGGCTCCACCCGTGAGCCTGGAGGGAGGCCCACGAGCCGGATCAAGTTTTCGTTGACCACCGCGGCAGAGTTTTCAGCCTGAAGACGAGCCAGCTCGGCGCGGTCTCGCTCCACCTGAACCGCCAGTACCTCGTTGGATGCCGCCGTGCCGACTTCAAAACGGTTCTTCGCATCCTTCAGGTGCGCCTCGTACGTGCCTTCGGCCTCGGCCAGGACCCGCGCACTCTCGCGGGCGGTCACCAGTCCCCAGTAGGCGTTCTGGGTCTCCAGAAGAAGATCGTTGACGGCGACGGAGCGGTCCTGGACGGCGGCTTCCCGCTGCCGGTCGGCGGCGGTGATTGCACCCTCGATCCGACCGCCGGTATAGAGAGGAACGGAGGCGCCCGCGTGCAGGCGGTAGTTGTCCGGGATGTTGGGAAAGAGCGTGCGGGTTCCCAAGCCCGGGAGGGTGAGAGCGAACTCGTCGACGTTGGAGTTGCGGGTGTAGCCCCCGGACAGGTCCACCAAGGGAAGCCGCTCGGCCAGGGCGCCATTCCGCGCTGCCTCGGCGGCTGCTTCCAGAGCGGTGAGCGACTCCAAGCGCGGTGAATGGATGCGGGCGCGCTCCAGAGCGTCGGTCAGGGTGAGGCGGATACCCTCACCTCCCCGGCCCTCCTCTCCCGCCCCCACCCTTCCCCCCACACCGGGAGAGGAGGGAGAAAAGCGGGAAGACTGTTGGGCAGGATTCCCCTCTCCCGGTGTGGGGGGTGGGAGGGGGCGGGAGAGGGGCCAGGGGTGAGGGTCCGGGGCGGCGGCAGCCGGCCTGGAAACCTGGCCGAAAGCAATTAGGAAAAGAGCAAGGCGGATCCTGGCGTTCATAGAGCTCTCACCTCACAGCCGCCGCCGGTTCGGCGGACTCGATGCGCGCAATGAAGATGTCTTCCAAGGTCGGCAACACCGGACGGACGGACTCCACCTCGATGCGGTGGGCCGCGAGGTCGGCGGCGATACGCGATGCGGCAGCCTCGACATTGGCAGGATCAACTCCCTTGAGGGTGGCGTGGAGCCGCTCGCCGAAGGACTGCACGTCGGCCACCTCGGGCAGCTCGCGCAGCCGATCCGTGGCGTTCCGTTTGGGTCGGGCCAGGATCTCGACGATGATCTCCCCTGACTCCTGCTTGAGGTGAGCCGGGGCATCCACGGTCAGCAACCGGCCGTGGTCCATGAGGGCAATCCGCTGGCAGCGCTCGGCCTCGTCGAGGTAGGGAGTGGTGGTGAGCAGCGTCAGCCCGTCCCGCTGCAGGTGGGCAAGGATCTTCCAGAAGTCGCGCCGAGAAACGGGATCGACGCCGGTCGTGGGCTCGTCCA
>DATIOS010000197.1:0-7181 GCA_035472915.1 Thermoanaerobaculia bacterium | reverse complement strand
CCGCGGCGTCCGCTGTGGTCTCGGTTATAGCGGTCCCACCAGCCGTTGCGAGCCCTATATTCGCCGTCGCGGTGGCGGTCATAAATGACGAACCGGTGGCTGCCGTCAGCCCACAACCTCACCACTTCGCCGACCCGGAAGGCCGGACCGCAGGCGCTGCGGCCCTGGAGCTGGCCGCGGAAGAGTAGATGGTCTCCACGCTGGAGATCGCCGGGGTTGCCCAGTAGGGGAATGACCTTTCCACTGTGCTCCCGGATGAGAGCGCAGCCCTGCTCCATGCCGATGAACGTGCCGTCGAGCTCGAAGGCACCGCGGCTGCGGCCACGCTCCCAGCCGTCCCAGTGGTGGCGCTGGGCGAGTGCCGGCAGCGCCAGCGTGGCGGTGAGGAGCAGTGCGGCTCCGGAGATCTTCGCGAATCGTCGTTGAGTTCTGGTATTCATCTTTAAGCCTCCTGGCTGAAATTGCTGGGGAAACATCACCTTCGCAACCTGACCGCTGCTCTTTTCAAGGGTCGTGCCATCACGGAGAAGCTCGGGGGGATCTCCTTGGGAAGGCCGGCGTCGGACCCGCCAATCCGTCCTCAGGAGTGGACGCCGTCCCGATCCTTCAAGCCGCGGCAGTCCCCGATTCTGATACCCTCCTGGGCCATGACGGAAACCCTGACTCGGACCACCATCCGCATCGCCCACAGCCCGGATTCGGACGATGCCTTCATGTTCTACGCCCTGACGCAGGGCGTGCTGGACGTCGAGGGACTGGAGATTCGCCACGTCCTCCAGGATATCGAGAGCCTGAACCAGGCCGCCTTCCAGGGGACCTACGAGATCACCGCCCTCTCCTTCCATGGCTATGCCCACCTCGCCGACCGCTACCAGCTCATGCCCTCGGGGGCGAGCTTCGGCGACGGCTACGGCCCCATCGTCGTGTCCCGCCGGCCGATCGGCCGCTCCGACCTGCCGGGGCTGAAGATCGCCATCCCGGGTGAGCTCACCACCGCTCATCTCGCTTTGCGTCTCTGGCAGCCGGACGTTACCACCGAGATCGTCCCCTTCGACAAGATTCTCGACGTCGTGCAATCGGGCGAGGCGGACGCCGGCGTGGTCATCCACGAAGGGCAGCTCACCTACGGCGACCTCGGCCTGCGCAAGGTCGTGGACCTCGGCGAGTGGTGGAAGGGCGAGACCGGCCTGCCCCTGCCGCTGGGGGGCAACGGCATCAAGCGGGATCTGGACCCTGACTTGAAGCGCCGTCTCTGCCGGCTGCTCACCGAGAGCATCAACTACGGCCTCGATCATCGCCAGGAGGCCCTGGGTTACGCTACGCGCTACGCCCGCGGCCTCGAGGACGATCCCGAGCGCTCGAACCGCTTCGTCGGCATGTACGTCAACGACTGGACGCGGGACTACGGCGAGGCCGGCCGCCGGGCCGTCCAACTCCTCCTCGACCGTGGCTTCGAAGCAGGAATTCTGCCGCGCCACGTCGCAGCCGAGTTCCTCGAGAGCTGACGGCGGGGGAATGATCCACCCCGATGCGATCGTCTTCGACCTCGACGGCACCCTGATCGACTCCCGCCGCGACATCACGACCGCCATCAATCGGATGCGCGCCGGCGAGGGCCTGCCGCCGCTCGCCTTGGAGGCTGTGGTGACGATGGTGGGGGAGGGAGCCCGCCTGCTGGTGGAGCGGGCCCTCGGTCCCGGGTTTCCGCCTGACAGAATCGATGAGACCCTGGCGAAATACCTCGGGTACTACGACGAAGTCTGCCTGGACGCTACAAAGGCCTACCCCGGCGTCGAATCGATGCTCGCCGATCTCGCTCGGCGCTATCCTCTGGCCCTCCTGAGCAACAAGGGAGAGGCTTTCTCGCGCAAGATCCTGGACGGCTTGGGCCTCACCGGCTATTTCCGCGAGATCCTGGGCGGCGACAGTCTCCCCAGCCGCAAGCCGGACCCTGCGGGTCTCCACATCCTGGCCGGCCGCCTCGGAGTCCCCGTCGAGCGCCTCCTCCTGGTCGGCGACACCTGGGTCGACGCCGAGACCGCCCGCAACGCCGGCTGCGCCTTCGCCCTCGTCGAATGGGGCTTTCCCCGGCCCGAAAAGCTGGAAGGCGTTGAGGCCGATCTCAGGGTGAAGACGGCGGCGGAGCTGGCGGCGGCTTTATAATCCTCGGGTATCCACCCAACGCTATGCGACCGCGTCCTACGACGCCGAGGGGTTTCCATAATGAAGAGACTGGCCTTGATGACCGTGTTCCTTCTTGGTCTCTCTCCCTCGGCGGCCTGGGGCGTGGAAGTCAGCTCCGTGCATCGGCAGGCGGCCGTGGAGCTGCTCCAGATGATGGACCTGGAAAAGACCATGCGGTCGACATTGAGCGCCATGCTCGACGCACAGATCAACGGCAATCCCGAGATGGCGCCCTATCGTGACGTGTTCCAGAGCTGGATCGAGAGATATTTTTCCTGGGACGCCTTGAAACCGCGGATGATAGACCTTTACGTGCAGGCGTTCACCGAACCCGAGCTTCGCGACATGATCGCGTTCTACAAGACGCCGACGGGGCAGAAATCCCTGACCAAGCTGCCCGCCTTGATGCAACAGGGCGGGCAGCTGGGCGCGGAAATCGTACAGCAGCACAAGACCGAGCTCGAAAAGATGATGCGAGCCCGAAAGCACGAGCTCGACGAGGCGAAACAGAAACCGAAGAGCGAAACCGCGCCTCCGGAGCCTTCTGGAAAGGATCCGCTCGATCGCGCGAACCGCTTCTTCGATAGCAAGAGCTGGAACCAGGCCGCTGAAGCCTACGCCGAGTACCTGAAGTCGGCGCCAGGCAACCTCGATGCGATGACGGATCTCGGGATCTGTTACCGCGAGCTGACCAACTACGAGGGAGCGCTCCGCCAGTTCGACAGCGTCCTCGCCCTGGACTCCCATCACTGGAAGGCGATGTACAACAAGGTCATCGTGCTGGCCTTCGATTTGAAGAGAAAGGACGAGGCTGAAAAGCTGTTGGCGAAGCTGCAGGGGCTTCAACCTGACAACGCGGACGTGAAGAATCTCCAGGAGGCGGTCGACAAGCTCTGACGCCGCGTCCTCCCGCGGCGCGAGGCTTCTTCCGCCGACAGACGACTTTCTCCCCAGCCTGGGAACTTTCCTCGCCGTTCGAGAGACTTTTTCCCGCCGCTGGATAAGCTTATCTGGCGCGCAGCAAGCTTATCGGCTTGGCGACAAGCTTATCCGGTGCGCGGTAAGCTTCTCAGGCGTCTGACAAGCTTTCTCGGGCGCTGGATAAGCTTCTCGGGTCTGCGACAAGCTTATCGGGCGAGCGGTAAGCATATCTGGCGTCTGACAAGCTTCTCAGGGGTCCGACAAGCTTATCGGGCGTCTGACAGGCTTATCGGGCGCTGGATAAGCTTCTCGGTCCAGCGGCAAGCTTATCCGGAGCCAGATAAGCTTCTCAGCGGTCCGCGAAGCTTATTGGCGGGCTGGCAAGCTTATCAGGCGCTGGGGAAACTTCCCGGCCGTCGACGAAACTCACCGGTCCCGCGGCAAACTTCGCCGGCGCACGTCCAACTCTCCCGCTGTCGATCCTTCAGTACCAGACGGGCGCGAAGGCGATACGCTACGATGAGCTCGGAAAGTAACGCTGCGGAGGCGCTCTATGCCGACTCTTGAAGAAATCCTGGTAACCCTACGTGAGCAGCGCCCCATCCTGAGCCTGCGCTATCCGATTCGGCGCCTGGCCTTGTTCGGCTCCTGGGCGCGCGGCGACGCCCGAGAAGACAGCGACGTGGACGTGCTGGTGGAGGTCGACCCCTCCATTGGTCTGCGATTCGTGGAGCTGGGGGATGAGCTCGAAAAGGCGCTGGGACGGCGCGTGGACCTGGTCTCCCGGCGTGCCATCAAGCCTTCGCTCTGGAAGCGGATCGAGCCGGAGCTGATCGATGCCTAAGCGCGATCCCGACCTGCTGGTGGAAGATACCAGGAGGTTTTTCGGCAGGATGACAAGACCGTTGACGCCCTTGAGTCATGGTTCGCGGCTTAGATCTCGTCCGCTTCCCTCAGGACTATTTCGATCAAGTTCTGAGTCAGGTACATAGTAGTCTTCCGAAGCTCCTCAATCACAGGAGAAACGCTGGGAAGTAGGCCTTCCTTCTTTGCTTTCACAAGCACACCGAGCGTACCCGTATAAGTCACGCTGTTCAAGTGGGCGATTCTTCGCCCCAGGCTATCGTCCAGAATCAACAAACTTCCCGGGTTTGCCACCGCCAAAGCGATGGCTTCCGCTTCACCAGAACCGAGGTCAATAACGACGGGGAGTAAGGTTGTAGCGCGGAGAGGCTTGACCTCCAGCCACTCCAACACGCTGGTGTCAGGAACGGCGACACCGAGCTCGGCACCAGCCATGAGCTCTTTTTTCACAGCCAAGGGAATCTGGATTCTGCCATAGAGTCTCCAGAGCAAATCGAGATGACCGACTTGGTGTAGATAAAGGAGAGGAGATGTGTTGCTGATGACCAGCCGGTCAGGCATTGAGAATGTCCTGCCTCAGTTCCTCCTCCGTCAACTGAAAGGGAGAAACCTGAAAATGACGCAAGGCAAGAAGGAATTCCACTCGCGTAAGGCTGGCCAGTTGGGCTGCTCGACCGGAGGAGAGCTTTCCGAGCTCAAAGAGCTTGACGGCTCCAAGCATCTTGAGGTCGCGGCCGAACGACTCCACGTCGGTCTTCAGGCTGATCAGCGTTTCCTCTGGAATCTCTAGCTGGACTGCGCTCATCGGTTTATCCTCCGCGTGGACAGGCCCTATTCAGCACTAGCATACCAAGCAAACTGGGAGAGCGCCTCTGCGGGCCCTCTGCATCACGCCCTTGGCAGGGCAAAAACTACTTCTCGTTCAAGCGTTCCCAGGTCTCGCGACCTGGGCTACGAGTCTGCCGCCCTCCGGGCTGGGTTTGGGGCTTCGGGTTGGGAAGCCCTGGAGGGAGATCGCAATCTCGCCTGAGCCTCCGCCCTACTCGCCGGAGACGTCATTGTGGTCCGCCCACATTCCTTAACCGCCGCTGCGCAAATAAAATCACCCCGCCCCAGACAAGAATCTGCCCAGCCCAGATCACGGGATCCCCGAAGTAAGCTTTGGAGTTGGGCCACCGGGTGGTTGCGAGAGCCGGATTCATTAGATCTTTGCTGCCCATCCAGATCACGGTGGCTTTCCAGGCGGCACCACCGCTCCAAAGAATGCTCAGCCACAGTAAGGCATTCGCGTTTGCCGGGTAACGATTTTGGGCCAGGAAGGCGATTACCAGGCAAACCGCTAGACCTCCTGCCAAGCTCGCACCGGCGACAAAGTCATTGCGCAGAAAATACCAAGGCCGTTCGTCGCCCGGAGGGCCGAACTGGAAATCCTCGCTCAGGCGAAGGCCGACGTAGCCGGAGAGGCCGTAGGTCACAACGCTTATCCAAGGCAGCCACCGGCCAGGACCGCCAAAGCCAAGCTGCTTCCCGAAGGTTTCGGATGGGTCTGCCATTTACAACCGCAAATCCCGCCGCACCTGTCCATATTCCAGGTCGAGCACCAGCACGCGCCCGCGGTCGTCCGCCAGGGTGAGGTTTTGCGGGGTGAGGTGAAGAGAGACGCGGCTCGCCCGCTCGAGGACGACTTCCGCTCTTATGCCGCCGCTCGGACGGTGGTGGAGGTGGACCACCATGCCGGCCTTGTTGTGGACGGGGAAGGCGATCCAATCCCCGGCGGCGATGGGCGGGCTCGGCTTGGAGCCCGCGGGCAGGAGCGCGGCCGGCGGTTCCAGGAGCTGGCCCTCCGGCGAGATCCCCAAGGACCGGGACCCGAGCGGTCCCCGGGCCGGAACGGTTTCACGGTTTCGGAGGGTGAGGCTGGGCAACTCATAGGTCCAGACCTCCGGCTCGCGGCCGGCCACCAGCAACGAGCAGTGAGTTGCCGAGCGCGCGATCGTCAGGGCCGCGCCCGGCAAGGGCGTGGCCCAATCGCCGTCGAGTCCCGCGGTGGTGGTCTCGACGGCCGACAGGCCATGGCGCTCCGCCACGAGCCAGAGACTGCCGTCGAAGCCGGGGGCGAAGGCTTCGAGGCGAGCGTCGCACCAGTCTTCGGCCTTGCGGCTGACGAAATCGATTCGGGTCACGCGCCAGACTTCGCCGCGCTTGGCGAGGGCCAAGGCCCGGTCGCCGTGGTCGGAAACCACGAGGCGATGGGCCGGCGGATCGAGCTCGGCCACCGCCCGACCGTCGCGGGACAACAGGCGCACTCCGGCTTCGCCCAGGGCCACCGCGGTGAGGCCATTGGGCAGGAAGGCGGCGTCGTGGGCGCTCCGGGTGCCGGCGTCGCGGCCGGCGATCACCACTCGCCAGAGGGCCGTGCTGGCGCTCCACGGCTCGCGCATCGGCAGCGGCAGGGCCGGAGCGTCCGCCTTCAGGGCGGCGTCTCCCGCAAAGGCCACGAGCTGACGTAGCGCGGCCGGCTTCAGGCGGGCGCCCAACCGGCCGGAGTCACGGGCGAGTGCCCGCACGGCGACCCGCGCCAACGATTGGGTCGCCGGAGTGCGGGGCCCGCGCCGAAGCGTGTCGGCGAAGGCCAGACGGGCCGCCGCACCTTCCGCGCGCCAACTCTCCAGCAGCGCCAGAGACGAATCCCGAATCTTCTCGAAAGGCTCCAGCTCCAGAGCTGCCCTGCGCGCCAGCATGCGGCCGGCAGGGGCTCCGCCTTGTGCAATGGCGCGGTCCATCCACGGGAAGGCCCGAGATCGATCGCTCTCCAGCGGCCAGATGGCGTCGACGGCGGCGGCGTAGTCGCCCGCCGCGGCAAGCCCTTGCGCCCACAGCCGGCGCAGCTCGTGAGCGTGCTCGGGCTGGCGGCTGCGCTCCAGGCTGGTTACCGCCTCGGCGAAAACGCCTGAGCGGCGAGCGATCCGGAGGGCGCGCTCGCGGTTCCCGGCGAGGAGCCACTGCCGCACCACCAGCCCCGGAGGGAGGTGCCGGGCCTCGGCCATCTCGGCGGCAAGAAGGAAGCGGCCGTGCCGCTCCAGGAAGCCGACCGCCTCCTCATGGGCGTGAAGAACCTCGGCGAGCAGATAGGCGGCCTCTTCGATCCGCTCCTGGGATTCCAGGCGCTGGAACGCCTCACGGTAGAGACGGCGGAGCTCGCCATACACCTC
>DATIOS010000196.1:0-5016 GCA_035472915.1 Thermoanaerobaculia bacterium | reverse complement strand
CGGATCGGGTCGATGTCGACGATGCGCAGGCAGTACGCGACGCACGAGCCCGCCGCGCTCCCCCGCCCCGGCCCGACTCGGATGCCACGCGACTTGGCGTAGCGCACGACTCCCAGTGCGCCGAGCAGGGCGAGGATCGGCAGGTCCCGCCGCGACGGCAGGACGCGGTCCCGCTGCCAAGCGAGCGCGAGCAGGACCGGCGTCGCAAATCCCACCCGGATGGCGGCCAGCGCCAGGGGCGTCAGGTGCGCCAGCAGCGCCTTGGCCACGACGTGGAAGCCCCCGAAAGAGAGCTGAACGAGAAACAGGGTCAAGTGAACGCGGAAAGCCGGCGCCGGCGCTGGAGCGGCGGGCCGGGAGACGGGCTCGGTCATGGTGGCGGAGGATAGGCGATTTCGAGCTGCCTTCTGCTAGAATCCCCGCTTGTGACGCTCCGCACAAGGTGCGGGGACCTTCCCACTCCAGGACGATCGGCCTATGACATCCATGACTGAGACTGCCGCCGGCATCCGCATCCGTCCGCTCGACGAGCTGGATATCAGCTCCATCGTCGCCATCGACGAGGCGATCAGCGGCCGGTACCGTCCGGAAGTTTGGGAGCGCCGGATCAGTTATTACCTACGGCGGGCCCCCGAAGCTTCCCTGGTCGCCGAGGTGGACGGCAAGGTCGCCGGCTTCATGCTCGGCGAAGTGCGCTCCGGGGAGTTTGGCCTGGAAGAGCCGACGGGCTGGATCGAAGTCCTGGGAGTCGATCCCGGGCAGCAGGGCAAGGCGCTGGGCCGGCGGATGGCGGAAGGCATGCTGGAGCACTTCCGGTCCCAGGGCGCCCACAAAGTGCGCACCCTGGTGGACGAGGAGCGGGAGGACATCCTCAGCTTCTTCTCCTCCCTGGGCTTCGAATCCGCGGGATTGCGGCCCTTTGTCAAGAGCCTGTAGACGTACGACTATTAGAAGAGAGAGCGGGAGATCCGGATGAGCGTGAAGTCCACCACCCTGCCGAAGCCATTCCACGAAGCCGTCCTGAAGTGGCAGGACGTCTTCCTTCCGGATTACGGCTTCCTGCTCGAGAACTGGGACAAGCATTTTCCCAACGATCCCGAGTTCCAGCTTTGCGCCTTTCGCGAGATGGGGATGTGCACCGAGATCGAGTGCGGCGACCTGAAGGGCAAGCCGAAGTTCCAGAAGGCCGGCGACATGGTTCCGGAGCAGGCGCACCATCTCTTTGGCGCCATCCGCGCCCAGGCCTCCACGGAGTTCGGCTCCATCCAGCAGCACCGCCTGACGCTCGCCCGCGCCCAGGAGGAAGAGGAGCAGTTCTGGATCCTCCGCATGATGGCCGAGGAGCTGCGCCACGGCTACCAGATGCTCCACTTGCTGGTCGAGGACGACTGGAGCTCGGTGTCCAAGGAGAGCGCCTCGGACCTGATCGAGGACGTGCTGTCGATGACCACCGGCTCCCATCTGCTGGGCGCCTTCAATATCGACTTCGATTCCTTCGTCGACAACGTCGTCTTCTGCGCCCTGATCGACCGGGTGGGCAAGTACCAGCTCGCCATGCAGAAGATCTCGGCCTATCAGCCGATGGCCGAGAGCATGCCCCAGATGTTGCGCGAGGAGGCGTTCCACCTGGCCGCCGGCGTGGTGCCCATGCGGCGGTGGGTCACCGCCGCCGCCCGCGGCGAGACCTTCGTCACCATGGACGTGCTGCAGAAGGCGATCAACAAATGGCTGCCTCGCGGCCTCGAGATGTTCGGCGACGAGCGCGGCGGCGGCACCAACGTGCGCCTGGGCCTCAAGCCGATGAAGAACTCCGAGGCTCAGCAGCAGTACTACCAGGAAGTCGAGAAGCTGGTGCGCGACCTCAATCTCCGCTACCTGCGCGCTCGCATCGAGGACCTCACCCACACCGGCTCCGAGGCTGCGCTCGTCCGCGTCCTGGCCGGCGAGACCATCGCGGGCAGCGAGGGAGTCCGCCGCGAGGATCTTCTCCACATCCCCCACATGGACTTCTTCCGCCGCCGCGGCGTCCCCGCCTTCCGCCTGGTGGGAAGCCAGGGCGAAACCTTCGCCAGCCTCCCGTCGTACCTTCAGCACCTGGTTCGCACCCTGCCCGAGGCCTATCTCGCCAGCCGCGACTACAAGGAGTCCGTGGAGGCGTTGACCGAGGTCCAGGAAGGCCGCATGACGCCCGAGCAGGCCGCCGGGAAGATGCCGGCTCTGCGCCGTGTCGCCGGCGCCTGCCCGTGCTCGAAATCGGTGCGCTGGATGGTCGACGAACCGGCCGTGATCGGCGCCGGACCCGCGGTCGCCGCCGCCTCGGCAACCGCGGCCTCGGCGCCAGTTCCCGCGGCCGGTCAGACCATCGCTTGAGCTCAACAATTCCGGAATCCGCTTGGGCCACCTGAGGAGAGGGGCGAGATGAGTGTGTTCAACCGCCTGTTGGTCACCACCCTGCCCCTGGTGCCGAAGCCCATCGTTGGCCGGGTCGCTTCGCGCTACGTCGCGGGCGAGACCCTCGACGACGCCGTCCGCGTCATCCGCAAGCTCAATCAGGAAGGCGCCATGGCTACCGTCGACGTGCTCGGCGAAGAGGTCAGCGAGCGCGAAAAGGCCCTCGCCGCCACCGAGGAGAACCTCCGCGTCTTCGCGGCGATCGAGCGCGAGAAGCTGAACGCCAACGTCTCCGTCAAGCCGACCCTCCTGGGGCTGAAGATCGACGAAGGTTTCTGCCGCGACAACATCGGCCGCATCGCCGAGACGGCGAAGGCGCAGGGCAACTTCGTGCGGATCGATATGGAGGACCAATCGACGACCACGGCCACGCTCCGCATCTACCGCGAGCTCCAAGACCGCCACGGCAACGTCGGCTGCGTCCTCCAGGCCTACATGCGCCGCACCCTAGCGGACATCGACGACCTGCCGGCCGAAGGGGCGTCCGTACGGCTCTGCAAGGGAATCTACATCGAGCACCGCAAAGTGGCCTGGAAGGGCTACGAAACCGTGCGGGCCAACTTCGTCAACGCCCTGGAGAAGCTCATCCTGCGCGGCGTCTACGTGGGCATCGCCACGCATGACGAGTATCTGGCCTGCGAGGCCACGGGCCTCCTCGACAAGCACGGCGTGCCTCGCGACCGCTACGAGTTCCAGATGTTGCTGGGAGTCGACGACGAGCTCCGCCGCATCCTCCTCGCCGCCGGCCACAGGCTGCGCGTCTACGTCCCCTACGGCCGCGACTGGTATCCCTATTCCATGCGAAGGCTGCGCGAGAACCCCGAGGTCGCCCGCCACGTCCTGAAGGCCTTCCTGGCGGGGAAGTAGGTACCGACGATGAGCCTTCGGCGTATCACCCGCGCCGGCTTGGCCGAGATTCGCAACTCGGGGCAAGTCTCCCAGAATCGGAGCCCAGAGAGTCCGAAGTCGGGGCGAGCGTCTGCGGAACCCGCGAACTACTCCCGCCGCCAGCGGTGACTCGTCCGCCGCTGGGGGAAATCGGCTCGCCGCCAGGGATAATCGGTTCGCCGCTCGGGAGAATCGACTCGCCGCTGAGGATAATCGATTCGCCGCCAGGGATAATTGGCTCGCCGCCAGGGGGAATCGGTTCACCGCTGAGGATAATCGGCTCGCCGCTCGGGGTAATTCATTCGCCGCCAGGGGAAATTGACTCGCCGCTGAGGATAATTGGCTCGCCGCCAGCGGCGAGCCGTCCCCAGTCGACGGCGGAGCTCCCTGAAACCGGGGTCGGCCTCCCGCAACCGCACCCGGGCCGTCGCGATCCTCCGGTCGCTACATCCTCTGAGGTCCAAAGACGTTTGCCCACCCGAACGGCCGCTTCGCCGGCACCGGCCGCTGAGTCGGGAAGCCGCAGATTCCTCCTCCGTAGGACACCGATTTCATCTTGCCGGCCTCCTGCCTGACCCGATGCTGTCGGCTAAGCTCGGCACTTTCAGGAATTTTCGCTCTAGATGCTTGACTTTTTCCGTAGACTATGTGTATGATCCAGCTCCCTCATAGTCAGAGTCCGGCGAATAGGCTCGGCGGCCGGGGGTGAAGCAGGCTCTTTGACAATTTGTCTCGCCGGGAGGCCGGGAGTCCAACCGCCCTTCTGGCCCGAGGTCCGCTCAATCGCAGAAGCTGCGGAGACGATCGGCGGACCTGCGTGGACCCGTGGCCTGAGGGGGCAGGCCACGGGTCCGAGGGAACTGTGGGACGTCCCCCAAAGTAGAGACGCCACGTGGGGAACCCCCTGGGGCGTCTCCGAGGCGGCGATACCGGCCAAGACCCACGGTTCGGCACCGGCGGCGCGCCGCGGTGACAGATTCAAGGCGCCGAACAGGTAGGATTCTCTCCTGATAGTATTCCGAAGTGTACTACGCACATTCCGCGCCGACCCGGGAGGCTTGGGAGCCGCTTCGCAGGGCGAGCTGGCCTTGCGGTCACTGAAAGAGGACCAGCGGGAGGATTGGTTCCTCCTGCTCGGCGAGAAGCTCTATGACCGCGACCTTTTGGGACTGACAGGGGCCTCGGATGTGTGGATCGCATGACACTCCACTCCGATTACATCGTCTACGTCGACGAGAGTGGGGATCATGGCCTCACCTCGATTGACCCGCAGTATCCCGTCTTCGTGTTGGCGTTTTGTATCTTCAACAAGGCAAGCTATCGCTCCTCAGCCTGCCCCGCCCTTCAGGAGCTGAAGTTCAGGTACTTCGGCCACGACATGGTGGTCCTTCATGAGCACGAGATCCGGAAGGCCACCGGTCCCTTCAAGTTTCTGGTCGACAAGGAAACACGGGAGCGCTTCATGCAGGATCTCAACCAGCTCGTCGACTCCACGCCGATAACCCTGGTCGCTTCGGTCATTCATAAGCTCCGGCTTCGGGACCGTTACAGCGCTCCTCTGAATCCGTACCACATCGCCCTGGCGTTTGGCCTCGAACGAGTCGCCAGCTTTCTGAGGAGCAAGGGGCAGGCCGGCCGTACGACTCACCTGGTCTTCGAGTGCCGCGGCAAGAAGGA
>DATIOS010000195.1:0-9330 GCA_035472915.1 Thermoanaerobaculia bacterium | reverse complement strand
CGAGCACGCCGTACGCGCCGCCGAGGTTGTCCGGCAGCACGGCGAGCATGTAGACCTGGTTGAAGCGCAGGAGGTAGAGCGTCGCCGCCGCGCTGCCGACGGCGGCGGCGAGCACGAACGCCACGTCGTGGCGGGCCGCGCGGCTCCCGCTCGCGGCGCGCACGAGGCCGTAGAGCGCGATCGCCGAGGGAGAGCGAACATGGACCGCGAGCTGGATGCAGGCACGAGATATCGCCTCTTGGGGCGCCGGGTGGTTTGGGGAGGTGGGACGATCGCGCTCGTCGTGATCGTTCTACTTCTGCTGCCGGGATGGCTGCGTCCTTCGATCGCCAGGGGCGAGATCCGGACGGGGAAGGTGGATCGGGGACCGGTGGAGGGGATCGTCGAGGCCTCGGGAACGGTCATTCCAGCCTTCGAGTCGGTGATTTCGAGCCCGGTGGAGGCTCGCGTGGCGAAGGTGCTCAAGCGGCCGGGCGAGGCGGTGAAGGCGGGGGAGGCGGTCCTGGTGCTCGATACCTCGGCTTCCAAGCTGGATCTCGAAAAGCTGGAGGATCAGCTCGCCAAGAAGGCCAACGAGCAGCAGCAGCTCCGGATCAACCTGGAGAAAAGCCTCATCGATCTCAAGGGGCAGATCGAGCGGCAAAAGCTCGACTCCGAAGGCGCGTCGTATCGCGCCGAGCAGAACCGGAAGCTGCGGGTGGACGGCCTCGTTTCCGAGCAGACGGCGCGAGCCTCGGAGGCCGACGCCAAGAAGGCCAAGATCGAGCTGGAGCAGCTTCAGGCTTCCGTCGAGAGCGCCCACCGGTCGACCGACGCCCAACTCCAAGGCGTGGAGCTCGATCTCGCGACGCTGCGCAAGGAGCGCGACGACGCCCAGCGGCTCCTTCAGCTCGCCACCACCCGCTCGGACCGCACGGGAGTCCTCACCTGGGTCGTCCTCCAGGAGGGGACCACGGTCCGGCGCGGCGACGTCATCGCCCGCATCGCGGATCTCGATTCGTTCCGCGTCGAGGCTTCGGTGTCGGATGTCCACTCGTCGAGCCTTCACGCCGGGCAACCGGTGCGGGTGAAGCTCGACGAGCAGACGCTCGACGGCCGCCTCGCCTCGATCGATCCCACGATCGAGAACGGCGCCGTCAAGTTCAAAGTGGATCTCGCCGACGCCCGCAATCCCAGGCTGCGCAATGCCCTGCGGGTGGACGTGCTGGTGGTCACCGACGCGCGGATGAACGCGTTGCGCGTCCCCAAGGGGCCCTTCGCGCAGGGGGGGCAGACCGAGCCCGTGTTCGTCGTCCAGGGCGACCACGCGGTGCGCCGCCGTGCGCGCCTCGGCCTCACGGGCTACGAGTTCTACGAGGTGATCGATGGCCTGGCGCCGGGGGAGGTGGTGATCGTGTCGGATATGAAGGATTACACGCATCTGGAACGGGTTAATTTGAAATGAACGGAGGCATTCCGATGATCAACCTGCAGCAGGTCAGCAAGCAGTATCGCACCGAGCGCATCGAGACGACGGCGCTGGACAACATCAACCTGGAGATCGGTAAAGGTGAATTCATCTCCGTCATGGGACCTTCGGGATGCGGCAAGAGCACGCTGCTCAATCTCATCGGTCTGCTCGACGAGCCGAGCTCGGGCCGGGTCGCGCTCGACGGCAAAGCGATCGACCGCTACGGAGACCGCGCGCTCTCGCGTGTCCGCAACGAGCGGATCGGCTTCATCTTCCAGCAGTTCCATCTGGTGTCCGATCTCTCGGTGGCGGACAACGTGGAGATCCCCCTGCTCTATCGCAAGATGTCGAACAAGGAGCGGCGCAAGGCAGCGCTGGCGGCGCTCGACCGCGTGGGGCTGTCGAGCCGTACCAGTCACTTCCCGACACAGCTCTCGGGCGGCCAGCAGCAGCGGGTGGCGATCGCCCGCGCCATCGTCGGCAAGCCCGGCATCCTCCTCGCCGACGAGCCGACCGGCAACCTCGACAGCCAGATGGGGGACGAGATCATGGGTATCCTCGAAGATCTCAACGCCAACGAGAAGACGACGATCGTCATGGTCACCCACGATCCGCGCTTGGCCGACAAGACGCATCGCGTCGTCCGCCTATTCGACGGCCGGCAGGTGCAATAGGAGGACGCGATGATCAGAAACTATTTGAAAGTCGCGCTCAAGGTCCTGGGCCGGCGGCGGTTCTTCACCTTCGCCAGCCTGTTCGGCATCAGCATCACGCTGATGGTTCTGCTGGTGGCGACCGCGCTGCTCGATTACGTGTTCGCGGCGCGCACGCCGGAGGTCCATGCCGACCGGATGCTCGGCGTCTATCGGCTGTCGATGGAAGGTCCGGAGAACGTGCAGACCTCGCAGCCCGGCTACGGTTTTCTCGAGCGCGTCGTACGACCGATGGAGAAGCTCCCGTACGTCGAGCGGATCGCCTACGTGACGGAGGCGCGGACGGTCGTCTCCTATCTGAACGGCCGCAAGATCCAGTCGGCCCTGCGGCGGGCGGACGGTAATTTCTGGCGTGTGCTCGCTTTCGACTTCGTGGAAGGAGGGCCGTTCACTGCCGCCGACGACGAGAACGGCCGCCGCGTCGCGGTGATCAGCGAGACCACGCGGGAGCATTTTTTCGACAGCCGGCCGGCGGTGGGAAAGACGATCGAGGCGGACGGCCAGCGGTTCCGGGTGGTCGGCGTGGTGCGCGACGTGCCGGTGCTGCGCTATGCCTCGTCGGCCGATCTCTGGGTGCCGGTGACGAGTGCCAAGACGAGCGGCTACAAGCAGGAATGGATGGATGATTTCTATGCCCTGATCCTCGCCCGCCGCCGCGCCGACCTGCCACAGGTCAAGGCGGAATTCCAGTCGCGCCTGCGCGAGGCCGAAAAGCACCTCCCCGATCCCAAGACCTACAAGGAGCTCGTCAGCGGAGCGGATACGCTGTTCGAAGGAGCCGCGCGGATTTTCCTTCCCGTCCGGGAGACGGAGAGCCCCGGTTACCGGCTGCGCGTGGTGCTGTTCGGCTTGATGCTCGGTTTCATGCTCCTGCCGGCGATCAACCTGGTGAACATCAATTTGAGCCGCATCCTCGACCGGGCCTCGGAAATCGGCGTCCGGCGGGCCTTCGGCGCTTCGTCACGTACGCTGGTGGGGCAGTTCCTGACCGAAAACCTGGTGCTGACGCTGATCGGCGCCGCGATCGGTCTCGTCCTCACCCTTGGGGTGCTGAGGGCGTTCAACGCCAGCGGTCTCATCGCGCACCTCCAGTTGCAGCTCAACTTCCGGATTTTCCTCTACGGCCTCGCCATCGCCGTCTTCTTCGGTTTGTTCTCGGGCGTCTATCCGGCCTGGCGTATGTCGAAGCTCCACCCCGTCCAAGCTCTCCACGGGAGGTCCGCATGATCCGTCATCTGTTGAAACTGGTGTGGAACCGCAAGCGCGCCAACGCGCTGATGATCCTCGAGACCTGCGTCTCGTTCCTGGTGGTATTCGCCGTGGTGACGCTCGGGCTCTTCTTTCTCGACAACTACCGCCGCCCGCTCGGCTTCGAATGGAATAACGTGTTGAACGTCCGTCTCGGCATGGGACCGAGCGGAGGGCCCGGCAGCTCTCCAGAGCAGGCGGCGGCCTTCGCGCGGCTGGTGCAGGAAGTCCGGTCGCTTGGACCGGTGGAAGCAGTGGCCGCCTCGTGGGTGGTCCCCTTCGACCAGGGAGGGCTGGCCACCGTCTACAAAGTCAACGGCAGGAGGGTGGAAATGGCGGGTGACGTGACGACGGTGGGGTTCGACAAGGTCATGGGTCTCAAACTGGTGGCCGGCCGCTGGTTTCAGGAGGCCGATGCGGCCCTCGCCTGGGAGCCCATCGTCATCGATCAGGACCTTGCTCGCATGGCCTACGGCTCCAGCGATTCCGTCGGAAAGCCATTCGGCGAGCCGCACTCCGGGGAGCGCCAGCTCCGTGTCATCGGTGTGGTGAGCGATTTCCGCAAATCGGGAGAGCTGATGCCGAACGACAATTTCATGTTCCGATTCGCGTCGATAGACCATCCGACGGACGCAGCGTTGAGAAACCTGCTGATCCGGGTCCGTCCCGGCACGCCCGTCGCGTTCGAGGAGACGCTGGTAAAGCGGATGCAGGAGGTCGCCCCGGACTGGTCGTTCACGGTGCGTCCCCTGTCGCAAGTGCGGGCGACCATGTTCCGTTTGTTCCTGACGCCCCTCATCGCGGCCGGGACGCTGGCCTTCTTCCTCCTGTTGATGGTCGGCCTCGGGCTGATCGGCGTGCTGTGGCAGAATCTCCTCCAGCGCACCCGCGAGATCGGCTTGCGCCGGGCGGCCGGAGCGTCGCGTGCGGCGGTGCATCGGCAGGTGATCCTGGAGCAGCTCCTGCTCACCACGCTGGGGGTGGCGATCGGCACCCTGCTGGTGATTCAGGTGCCCATCCTCGACCTGATCGATGTCCTCACGAAGCCGGTCTTCGCCTCCGGATTGGCGCTCGCGTTGGCGGTGATCTACCTGCTCTCGGTCGTCTGCGTCCTCTATCCCAGCACGCTGGCGGCCAAGGTGCAACCGGCTGAGGCATTGCGATACGAATGATCCTGCGATGATCCTGGTCATTGACGACGATCCGTCGGTGGTGGCTTCCCTGAGCCTCCTCCTCAAGCGCCACGGCCACCCTGCCCGGGGGGCGCGGTCGCCGGAGGAGGCCCTTGCTCTGCTGCGCGAGCAGGATCTCGACCTGGTGCTCCAGGACATGAACTTCGCCCGCGGCACCTCCGGTGAGGAGGGGCTGGAGCTGATCGCGGAGATCCGGCGGCTGCGTCCGCGGCTGCCGGTGATCCTCATCACGGCCTGGGGATCGATCGGCCTGGCGGTCGAGGGGATGAAGGCCGGCGCCTCGGACTTCGTCACCAAGCCGTGGAACAACGCCCAGCTCCTGCAGGCGGTGGAGACGGCCCTGTCGCTCGCCGCCCAGGCGGGCGACGGCCGGGGCGCCGCGGTCTCGCGGGAGGAGCTGGACCGGCGCTTCGACTTCCGCGGCTTGATCGGCGCCGATCCGCGTTTTTTGAAGATCCTGGAGCTCATCGGCCGGGTCGCGCCGACCGACGCCTCCGTGCTGATCACGGGCGAAAGCGGCACGGGCAAGGAGCTGATCGCCGAGGCCATGCACAAGAACAGCCGGCGCCGGAGCGGACCGTTCGTCAAGGTGAACCTCGGGGGGATTTCCTCGACCCTCTTCGAGAGCGAGATGTTCGGCCACGTCAAGGGTGCCTTCACCGATGCGCGGGCGGACCGCAAGGGGCGTTTCGAGATGGCGGACGGCGGCACCATCTTTCTCGACGAGATCGGCGAGGTCGACCCCGCGGCCCAGGTGAAGCTGCTGCGGGTGCTCCAGGACCGCTCGTACGAGGTGCTGGGCTCAAGCGTCACGCGAACGGTGGACGTGCGAGTGGTTGCGGCCACCAACCGCGACTTGGGCGAGATGGTGGAGAAGGGGCAGTTCCGGGAGGACCTTCTGTATCGGTTGAACCTGATCGCCGTGCGCCTCCCCGCCCTGCGCGAGAGACGGGGAGACCTGCCTCAGTTGGCCCGCTACTTCCTTGACGCCAGCGCGCGGACTTACCGGCGCGGGCCGATCGAGATCACCGGCAAGGCCTTGGACTGGTTGTCCGACCAGCCGTGGCCGGGTAACATCCGCCAGCTCAAGCAGACCCTGGAGCGGGCGGTGCTGGTGCTCGACGGCGATCGTCTGGAGGTGGGAGATCTGGTGGCCCTCTCCGGCCTCGCCGAGCGCGAGGCCCGTGGAACGACCGCCCTCCCCAGCCCCGGGACCATGACGCTCGACGAGATGGAGAAGGCCATGATCGTCAAATGCATGCGCCACTACGAGGGAAACATCACGCGCGTCGCTGAAGCCTTGGGATTGTCCCGCGCCGCGTTGTACCGGCGCTTCGAGAAGTATGGGTTGAGTTTTTCCTGACCGGCCCACCGAAAAATCGCCGGTGTCCTGGGATTACGGTCCGACCCATTGAAAAAATCGTCGGATACAATGTGAAAACCATCCGGAACATTGGAAAAATCGTCCGACACAATGTGATTGCGGTCCGGAACATTGGAAAAACCGCTGGAACAATGTACCTGGCTTCCCGAACAATGCATTTGGCTTCCCGAACAATGTTGAAATCGCCAAGTACATTGTTCCGGACGTTTTTTCAATGTCCCCGGGAGCTCCCATGAGCTTGCGGGCCAAGATCCTCCTTTATCTCGTCCTGATCCATGCCATTTTGGCGGCGATCTCGTTCGTCGTCCTGCGGGAGAACCGGCTGTGGCTTTTAGCCGTGGAGGGGCTGTTCGTCCTCTCGATCGTGCTGGGTGCTTTCCTGGTGAGGGCGTTCTTCGTCCCCTTGGACCTGATCCGGACGGGGGCGGAGCTGATCGGCGAGCGGGACTTCACCTCCCAGTTCCGCGAGGTGGGCCAGCCGGAGATGGACGCCCTGATCCGCATCTACAACCAGATGATCGGCCGGCTGCGAGAGGAGCGGCTCAAGCTCCAGGAGCAGCACTACCTGCTGGACCGCCTCCTCACCGCCTCGCCGGCGGGAATCGTGACCCTGGACTTCGACGGCCGGGTGACCTCCCTCAACCCGGCGGCGGGAAAGCTTCTCGGAGTCTTGCCGGATGAGGCGAATGAAAAGAGTCTCGTCGAGCTGGCTCCATTGATGGCGGCGATCCCGGTAGGCGGGTCCGAGGTGCTGTCGCTTCAGGGCGGCCGGCGGCTCAAGGCGTCGCGGGCGGAGTTCTTCGACCGTGGTTTCCCCCGCAGCTTCCTGCTGCTGGAGGAGCTGACGGAGGAGCTACGGGCCTCGGAGAAGGCAGCCTACGGCAAGCTGATCCGCATGATGTCGCACGAGATCAACAACTCGGTGGGAGCAGTCGGGTCGCTCCTCGACTCCTTCCGCGGCTACGCTCCCGACCTCGGGGAAGAGGATCGGAACGATTACCTCCAGGCCATCACCGTGGCCGTCACCCGGCTCGAAAACCTGCGAGCCTTCATGAATGGCTTCGCCGAGGTCGTACGCCTGCCGCCGCCGGACCGGCGGCCCACGGACGTGAAGCAGCTCGTGGACGAGATCCTCATCCTGCTGCGTCCGGAGCTGGAGCGGCGGCGGATCGCTGTCCGCTGGGACCAAGCGGAGGCAATTCCGCCGATTGAGCTGGACCGCAACCAGATCGAACAGGTGCTGGTGAACGTCCTGAAGAACGCTCAGGAATCGATCGGAGAGGACGGCGCGATCAACCTCCGCCTTGCCTATCAGGGAAGGCCGTTCCTATCGATTGAAGATAGCGGCCCGGGAATCCCGGAGGAGGTCCGCGCCCTCCTTTTCACTCCCTTCTTTTCCACCAAGAGGAACGGTCGAGGCCTGGGGTTGACGCTGGTCCAGGAGATCCTCAGTGCCCATGGTTTCGAGTTCAGTCTGAAGACGAGTGAGGGGGGAGGGGCGGAGTTCCGGGTGGGGTTTTAGGTCACCCTCACTTTCCCGTCGACACGATCCACCCCGTCTGCAGCGGCCGGCCCACGAGGTCCAGCCCCTCGACTGCGAGGGTCTTGAAGAGGATGGGGACGCCCCGGGAGTACAGAGGGTCCGGCCCGTCGGTGAGTTGGAAGTGTAGGTGAGGCTCGGTGGTGTTGCCGGTCTGGCCGACCTGACCGAGGACTTGGCCGCGAGTGACGGTGTCACCCGCCTTGACCCGCACGCTCCCCTGCTTCATGTGGGCGTACTGCGAGTACTCGCCGCCGGCGTGACGGAGGACCACGTAGTTGCCGATCACGGACTTGGGACTTTTCATCAGGAGCTCGTTTTGGGCTTGGACAGTCCGCGTCTGGAAGTCCTCGGCGCTCTCGCCGGGACGCCGCAAACGGTCGTTGGCTTCGGTGCCATCGGTCGCCACCTCCACGACGGTGCCGTCGGCCACGGCAAGAACTTCCCGGCCGTAGTCATAGTAGTCGTCGAGGTGGGTGCCGTCCCCTTTGTGAGTCTTGCCGTCGCCACCAAGGACGCCGAGGTCGAGGGCGAACTCCTCGTTGGCGGCCCAGCGGTGATGACTGTGGAGGCTGGGTGCAGCGCCGACGGACCAGGTGCCGGCCACGGGGAAGGCATAGTCGTTGGGCGATCGGTGATCCTCCACCTTCAGCACGGTGCGAGCCTCGACGGACTTGCCGGCGGCGTCCTTCGCGTGAGCGATCAAGGCGAGGCCGTCCGATGGCAGTCCGAGTAGGAGAAGCGGCTTGCCGAAGACGATGAGCGCCGTCCCCGGAGCCAGCGACCGGCTGCCGGAGATGTGGAGGCCAGCCAAATAGCGGCTGGTCTGGAAGTGGAAGTCATAGAGTTTGAGGAACCCTTGAGCCTCCATGGCGGCGAGGCGCTGGGCGCCCTTGTCGAGATCCGCCGCGGGAATCACGACGGTCTGCAGGACCTGACCGCCTGAGATTGCCTGGATCTCCAGGGAGTCGACGGTGACGGCGGCGCCGTCCTTCTGGACGACGGCCACGTTCTGGAGGACGACGGTGTAGAGACCGCGGGCCGGATCGACCTCGTAGGCATAGACGAAGTCCGCAGGATGGACGCGGATCTCGAGAGCCGCCACGGGGAGGGGCAGCAAAATGAGCAACAGGGCGAAGATACGCCGCATGAAATTCTCTCCTTCAACCCGGCGAGAAAAACGGATTGGCCGGGCTCTTTCAGTCGGTACTACGAGGCGGGCGGGGATTGGGTTGCTACTCCTCCACCCTCCGCCCCAAGAACGCCGCGAGCTTCTCCTGAATGAAAGGCAGCGCCTCGGCGGGAGTTTCCTGAGGGAGGGGCGCCAGAATCTTGTCCCGCGGCGGCAGGGCGGCGGCGGCGTAGAGGAGGGACTTCTGATAACCGGTCAGGGGTGCCCAGGCGGCGGTTTCCACGACTTCGCCGGGTGGCGTGTAGAGCGGCATCGACAGACTCTCGGGCCCCAGGTTCAGATTGTCTGCTCCCAGAGTCAGAGCGTGGGCGAGGCTGGGAGCGACTTCGTCGCGCCGGGTCAGCGGGCTCGTTTGTAGATCGAGGGCCTCGCGCACCGTCTTGAGGATCGTGGTGTGGTCGAATGGAACTTCGCCCGGCGGCCGGACGATCCCGGGCGGGATGAAGGGCGAGATCAGCAGGGCCGGAACGCGGACGCCGAAGCGGTCAAAGGTGAAACCGTCCTGCCCCGGCTTCGGCGAGCGGCCGTCGTCCGGCGCTTGGGCGCTTTCGCTCCGGGTTACAACTTGGAAGCGGCTCTCAGGAGGCCAGAGGCTTCGTAATCTGGTCCA